>DATNQB010000013.1 GCA_036702875.1 Oculatellaceae cyanobacterium
TTGTTGATTTTACTAATGCTAATTATGAATATTTGGGTCTTCCCTTTTACGATGATTTTGGTAATGAAATCTCGGTTGGGATTTCTAACAACAGCACCGGATTTAACCTTCGTTACTACGATGACCGCTTACTGACCATTAGTAATGTGGAAATCTTGAACATCACTGGAACTCCTTATGATGATGTCCTTCAAGGGTTTGCAGGTAACGATACTCTAATAGGTGGTGCAGGCAATGACAGCATCACTGGCGGTGCTGGTAATGACATCCTTATTGGCGGTGCAAGCAATGACAGCATCACTGGCGGTGCAGGCAATGACATCCTTATCGGTGTCAATACCAGTTCTACCCCTGGACGAGGCGAAATAGACTATCTCGCAGGAGGAATTGGAGCCGATAGCTTTGTTTTGGGCGATTCTACCTGGATTGGTTACGATAACGGGAATACTACAAATAATGGAAATGCTGACTATGCTGAGATTGCTGGCTTTAACAGCAGTGAAGGCGATGTTATTCAACTTCAAGGAACAAGCAGTAATTATCTTCTAGCTATTTCCGGTGCAAATACTCAAATATTGATTGATAAACCTGGAACAGAACCAGATGAACTCATTGGTATAGTCAAAAATCAAACAAGCTTAAATCTCAGTGGCAGTTACTTTAACTACGTTTCTACTACCACTTTACCTAATATTACTTTTGCCCTATCTCCCACCAGTGTTACCGAAGATGGCGCAACCAACTTAGTTTACACCTTCACCCGCACCGGAAGCACCACCAGTGCCTTAACCGTGAATTATGGCGTTTCTGGTACAGCTACCTTCAATACTGACTACACTCAAACAGGAGCCGCAAGTTTTACTGACACAGCAGGAAGTATTACCTTTGCTGCGGGTGCAAGTACAAAAACTCTCACCATTGACCCCACAGCCGACACAACTATTGAAAGTAATGAAACCCTTGCTCTCACTTTAGCAACAGGCACAGGTTATACCATTGGTACAACAACAGCCGTCACTGGAACTATTAATAATGATGATTTCCCGTCCATCACCCTAGCTATATCTCCAAGTAGCGTTACCGAAGATGGCACAACCAACCTAGTTTATACCTTCACCCGCACCGGAAGCACAACCAATGCTTTAACCGTGAATTATGGTGTCGCTGGCACAGCTACCTTCAATACAGACTACACCCAAACAGGAGCAGCCAGCTTTACAGCTACCACTGGAACCATTAGCTTTGCCGCCGGAAGTACTACAACAACTCTCACCCTTGACCCCACAGCCGACACGACCATTGAAAATGATGAAACGGTTGGCTTAACCTTAACTGCTGGCACAGATTACACTATTGGCACAACAACGGCTGTAACTGGAACCATTACCAATGATGATTTTCCCATCATTACTATTGCAGCTACAGATGCCACAGCCGCCGAAACCGCCACAGGTATAACTCCTAACCCTGGAATCTTTACTTTCACTCGAACAGGTAGCACAACTAACACTCTAAGTGTTAACTATACCCTCACAGGCACAGCCACCAATGGCACAGACTATACAACCCTACCCACAAACGTCACTTTTGCCGCAGGTAGTAGCACAGCCACAGTCACAGTTAACCCCACTGATGACAGCATCTATGAAGACACAGAAACCGCTATCCTCAACTTAGCGACTGGTACAGGATACACTATCGGCACAACTGCTACTGCCACGGTTAATCTGGCTGATAATGACCCCCAATTCACTATTAATCTTAGTCCCGACCAAACAATCATCGAAGGCAACACTAGCCCTCAAAACGCTACCTATACTGTTAGTCTCTCCAACCCAAGCACCCAAACCATCACGGTTAACTATGCCACTGCTAACGGTACAGCCCTAACAGGTTCAGACTATACCAGCACTACTGGAACACTCACTTTTAATCCTGGTGTTACCAGTCAAGCGATTAATATTCCCATCCTCAATAATTCCGTAAATGAAGCTAATGAAACCTTTACCCTGAAGCTGACTAATCCAACTAATGCCAACTTAGGTACTACTAATATTGTAACTACGACAATCACTGATACCCTGACTGCCTCGGTTACTACCACCCTACCAACTAATGTGGAAAACCTGACTTTAATCGGCACAGATGCGATCGACGGAACAGGTAATGTAGGCAATAATATTCTCCAGGGTAATAGTGCTAATAATACCCTTGCAGGTGCGAATGGAAATGACACCTATTCTTTTGTTGCTACAACTGCTTTAGGAACCGACACAATTACAGAAACCACTGGTACTGATACGATCAACTTTAGCGGTACTACTGTAGCTACTAACGTAAATCTCGGAGTTACTACATCGCAAACAGTTAATAGCAATCTGAAACTTATCCTTTCTGCCAATAACGTGATTGAAAACGCTACAGGTGGTACAGGAAATGACCGGATTACGGGTAATGCCCTGAATAATACTTTAAATGGCAGCAGTGGAAACGATCAACTGCAAGGGTTAGCGGGAAATGACACCCTTTTGGGAGGCGCGGGTATTGATACTCTGACAGGCGGAAGCGGTAATGACCTGCTCTGGGGAGAATTGAATGATGATATTCTGACAGGTGGTTTAGGAAGCGATAAATATCAGTTCAAAGGCACTGGGGCGTTTAGCACTACTTTAGGCGTTGATTATATTAGCGAGTTTGAGGTAGGACAAGACCAGATTGTGTTGAGTAAAACTACTTTTAAGACTGTTATTAATACGGTGGGACAAGCTTTAACAGATTTTGCGGTTGTAAGTGATGATGATTTTGTAGATGCGAATAGTGCGCGTATTGTTTATAGTCAAAGCACTGGTAGTTTGTTTTATAACCAAAATGGTAATGTTCTTGGTGCAACATCAGTGTTTGAGTTTGCCCGTTTAGGTAATCCTGATGTTATTCTCGCTGGTAGCGATTTTAGTTTGGTTTCGTGATTTGTCTCTCGTTCCCAGGCTATAGCCTGGGAATGTCTTCAGGAGGCTCTGCCTCACTTGAAAACGGAGGCAGAGCCTCTGAGGTGGGTGTTACTAGGCTGGAGCCTAGTAACAAGTTAATTGTTCAATCGTTGCACTTTTTGAGCTTCATCTAAAGTTTTTTCAACACCTGATTCGGCAATTCCTTTAACGTAATTTATTTTGATTTCTTCTAGCATATCTATAAGTAAAGATTGAATTTCTTGCAGGTTTTGTGGCTTTTGTAATTCCACATCTAAAGCCTTGATAAAGTTCTTGCTTAAATGAGCGGTAAGTTTTGATCCTGCTGGATCTTCTACAGCATCTACTAAAGTACCGTAAGCTCTATGAGACAGGGTATTAACTAAATTTTGGGTAATTTGAGTTGGTAAGTGATTTAAGCCAGGAAGATGATTTAGTTGTTGATAACCTGGAATTTGCTTAAGAGCATTTTCAATATTATGATGTAGTAAAGCTTCTATGTCTGGTTGAATTTTCGGGATGACTTCATAGACGCTGAGATTGACTAGACGAGATGCGATCGCACTTACCTCATTTACTGGATTTACCTGCACATAAGCGCGGCGGGTTTCTGGATGCAGCAACCACCGGGCAGCATCACCGCGTTTAATTACCTCTTGAATCTGATTAATTATCTGTACCCCAACTACTGCTGTTATTTCCTCAGCAAAGTTAGCCACAAAATCATGATTAAGTTGCGCTCTTAAAGGTTCTAGATTTAGTAACTCAGATTGATACAGGCGAACTGTTACGGGAATAATTCTTAACCCCCGCCAGAAGGGTATAAGTAATAATAGATCATACCAGCGACGCAGTATAGCTTCTAGCCAGTTTAAATGGGGATTACGGCGACTGATATAAAAAGTTCTAGCTAGAAATTCTAAACCAAATAAAATCACAAATGGTAAGTCAATTTGCCAAAAATTATCAACAAATTTGCCATTGATATCAATCCCTCGATAGTAATTATAATTCATCAAGGGGCGTATTTTAGTGTTGAAAAAGCTGATTTCCTGCTGCCAACCTACTGCCTCTAAATGTTCTTGACTCCAAAATGTAGCAAATGCTTGATGTGCCGAGCGAATGCCAACGCGATCGCGAATGTCATGTTTGATTTTTTCTAATAACCCACTTTTATTTGCCCCAGCAAAGGGATTATCTTCAATCATTTCGTTGCTCAGAAAACGCAATTTTTCTAGCAATTGTTCAACCTCCGTTGAGGCTAACCCTGTCTGCATAACCTGTTCTTCTAGTTTATTTACCTGCTCTAGATAGCGGGCTGTGTCTCGATGAGGTTCAATTCCTTGAATTGGGTCATATAATTGAGTTAAACTAGGAATTTCATTTAGGTAAACATCACGCCAATGTATATAGCTGATGTTAAATAATACTAGGCAAAAATTGATCGCAGCAATCAGAGCTATGAGTTTTTCTAACCAGCTATTTCGCCGAATTGGATGGGTTTTTACAATGATTGGTGAGGTCATAAATCGCAGAATAAGTAATTTATAACACTTATAATTTTGCTAAAGAATTGTCATCTATACTAAGAAGTATCTATCTAAAGATAGATAAACAGTAACTTGGTTGACTAAGTTATCATTTTAATTAGACAATAATAATACCAATGACCGATGACCGCAAAATATAGCAATTTCTGGCTGTGTGCAGTCTATCGACTTTGGGTAAAATAGCTTTTCATAATTCTGAGTTTGCTTTCATACTATGGTTATGCTTGATGACTTCAGCTTAATTGAAAAGTTTATCAAAGGAGAAGGTGAACTTTTATCAAATCCTAATTTAAGGGTTGAATCTACATTTAAGACTGACCAGCTTTTAGCTAAAAATGGCACGTTTGTAGCGGTTATTGCCGATAAAAATCCTGTTGAAGCAGTTAGCGTTAACACGGCTTCAAAATACTTTGATTTAATGAATCAGGTACTACTGAAGTATAGCTTTGTACCTGTTGGTGAAATAGAAAGATCAAAATTAATTCAGTATGAACCTCATCCAATTCCTGCGGGTTATAAGGTAAATTATACCTCTGCTAAAATGTTATTTAAAAAATGGTGGGCTCACCACCGCGCAATTAATAACCATGAAATTAAGCTAGATTTACTAATTTTAACCCGTTCTAAATGGTATCCCATCAGAAATATTTCCTATAACCCAGGGACACTATTTTTTAAAACATTGGTCGATGAAATTCATTTACATAATGAAGATGGCATTGTTTGGTTGAGCAGAATTACAGAGAACCCAGCAGAAGATAATATTAATAATATTACGGCGCAGAGTATTAATGCTGTTAATCAGGTATTGCCTGAACAAGCACCGCAGATAGATCCTAATCAAATGAAAGGGGCAGAAGCAATACTTCCTATAGCTATTCGGATTTTTAATGGCTTTCTGCAAGCTGGAAAAGCACAAGAAATTCAACCAGGAGTTTGGTTAGCAAAAGGCGTTGGCTACAATTTAATTTACAAACCTGATACGCAAGAGTTTTCGATTGTAGCAAATCAACGGGGGGTAGTTTGTAAGTCTAAAGGTAAAGTAATTGAGTATGCTAATAATTTAAAATCAGAAGATATGGAGTTATGGCGAAAAATTAAGGAGAAGTTAGAAAGTAACAGTTTAAAAGTTAAAGAATGATAGTGCATTATCAGTAAATATTGTAGAGGCACGTTCGCGTAGTGTGCGCGTAGCGCATAATTTAGCGTCTCTACAAAATTTATGGTTAAGGATAATATAACTGATTAACCTGGCATAATATAATTTTATTAAGCTACCACTCTTGTAAAGCGATCGCAATTCCTTGTTTTAACTCTACTGATAATTGCGTATCTGCTGCTAACTGCTGTAATTGTTGATGTGCTTGTTGTGGTGCTAAAGTTTTCAGAGCGGCGATCGCATGGAATTGTACACTAGAATCAAAATCGGCTAACAGTTGAATTAGTGGATCTATTGCCTTAATTTCTCCTAACTGTCCTAATGCTAGTGCTAGAGAGTTTTTCAGGCTAGTTTGTTGTGCTAGTTGTTCTGAGTTAATAAATTCTATCAGAATATCTGCTGCTTGTGATTTTAATGGCTTTTCTATCCTTCCAAGCTGCATGATGATTTCTTGAGATACTGCGGGTGTAGAAGTTAAACCTTGGCCCAAGCAGTCTAAACTGTAAGATGTATTTATCCAAGCTAACGCCCTTACAACTGTTAGTTGTAAAATTTCTGGTGTTGCTGGTGATTTAAGTATTTCAAATAAAGCAGTAACAGCGTTATCTGTACCTAAACGTCCGAGTGCGATCGCAGCACAACCACAAACGTCTATATTGAAATCATATAGTAGTGGTTTGATGTGGTTAACTAAATCTAATTCATCCCTTACATCAGGACGTAAACCTAAACCTACTACAGCTTCTTTTCTGACTGGTGCAGCTAAATCTTGCAAAGCTGATAATAATACTGGGGGAATTCTAGCATCGTGAAAGCTACTCAAAGCTTCAATTGCAGTAGCGCGTACTATGACATTCTGATCCTTGACAACAGTAAGTAAAGGAGCAATAGTTTGAGAAGAACGAATTTGAGCAAGAGATCGCACTGCTAATAAACGTGATTCTTCCTCTGCTAATAAATTTGTTAGTGCGTCTATTGCAGATGAACCAAGATTTGTTAGTGCTGTCCGCGCCATTTCTACTAATTCTTCATCTTCAGTAGTTTTAACTAATTCAATTAAAGACGTGACCACTGTAGGATGATTAAATCCTGCTAAAATGCGACCTGCAAACCAACGTAATTCAATCTCTGCATCTTCATCTTGCATGATGGTAATTAAAGGTGCAAGCGCGTTTTCTCCCAGCTTGGGGAACACCTTTACAACATCCCATCTTTGTTGAAAATCACCTGCATTAAGTACCTCTAAAGCTAAGTATAAAACTTGCTCTAATTCTGCTGTAGTTAGTTGAGATGCTGTATCAGCATTTTTTTCTGATTTGGTGGTAATTAATTGTTGTAAATATTGATTGACTAATGACCAATCTTTTTGTTGGGCTGCTGTTTGCGCTTGTGATAAAATATTTAATATCATTTGAAACAAATAAATTTATTTCAACAATATAGCTTAGTTTATTTATAAATCAAAATGTCGCCGAAATCGAGGATCAATGTAGTGTTGTTTGCGTTGGTTACAAATTCGGCATAGTGTTTGCAGATTACTAATATCGTTAGATCCGCCAGTAGCAAGGGGGATGATGTGATCAATAGTAAGTTCAGTTTCTAATTGAGTTTTACCACAGCTTTGACAGTGATAGCGATCGCGATCGTATACATATTTCCTGACTTCAGGAGGGATGCGAATTCTAGGCGTTTTACTCATTGGTTGTTTTCCTGAGTTTGTTCATTAATCATACGACGGAGATCATCTAGTGGTGATTCAGGTTGGTTAGTTTCTGGTTGAGGGTTTTCAGGTGTTTCTGTATCTTCTGGTTCATCAGGGCAAAATTCTAGGCTTACTCTAATTTTCATCTTGCCTTTTTTCCAACCTTTTCCACCAATTTTCAATACTTCACAATCTCTACCATTTCCCAACCATTGTTGTGTTATATAATAGCCGAGACGTGAATTATATTCTTGTGTCCTTAGTTCTAGACCTTGAGATTTTAGTTCCTCATTAAGCCATCCTTCAAATTTTGTTTTAAATATATCTGTAATTTTTTGTTTTAATGTACCAGCTTTTAGCCCCTTGTCAGAAAGCAACAAGGCATCTTCATCTCCACAATTTTCTAGTAAAAAGTTGTCTTCCATACTAATTTATAACTTGTAGCTTTTTTGTACAACTTAATTTTGACATAAACAAACTTCTTGAGCTACATTTTAATAATTATCTATTGAATATTTCTTGACTTCAGGAGAAAGGCGGATTCGAGGCGTTTTACTCATTGGTTGTGTTCCTAAGTTTGTTCATTAATCATACGGCGGAGATCATCGAGCGGTGATTCAGGTTCGCTAATTTCTTGATTATCTAATTTATCTTCATCCTCTTCCATATAGAATTCAACACTAACTTTTATTCGGACTTTGCCTTTTTTCCAGCTTGGATAACCGAGTTTAAGGATTTCACAATTAATTCCTTCACCAAACCATCTTTTATAATCATCAGGCTTACCGCTAGGCATGACTATCTGATTATCTATTTGTACTCCTTGAGAATTTAATCCATCACTGAGTGTTCTTCCCATTGAAGATCCAAAAGCTCTTCTTACTGCTGTTGTAAACCTCCTGACTTTGAATGTTGCATCTCCAAAAGACAAAACATCATCATCGTTACAGTCAATTACATCAAATTTATTACTCATACCAATATCTAGTCCGTAAGATTATTGTCATAATTATATTGACATATTTAATATACTTTCTAAGTTAATGAATAACAACCGTTTATATCACATTGGATTTGGACAATTAGATCTCGGAGATCAACCTCCAATTATGGCATTACTATCTGGAGATCCAGACCGCGCCCATTATATTGCCAAAAATTATTTACAAAACGTTCATACCTTATCAGAAAATCGGGGCTTAAATAGTTATCTCGGCAAATTACCTAACGGCAAAACAATATTATCAGCTACTAGCGGCATGGGTGCGCCATCACTTAGTATTGTTGTTAACGAATTAGTACAAGTAGGAATTAAACAAATTATTAGAATTGGTACTTGTGGAGCTATTCAAGATTATATACCAGTAGGAAGTATTGTAATTAGTCGCGCTTCTTTATGTCGTCAAGGTGCAGCAAATGATATTGCACCGATAGAATATCCCGCAGCAGCAGATCCTTTTTTAACAGTAGCTTTAGTTAAAGCTGCACAAAAATTAGGAATTGAGCATTACTTAGGAATTACAGCATCGGTAGATACATTTTATGAAGGGCAAGAACGCACTGATTCAGCTAATCCTAAATTATTACGTTGGTTGCAGGGTATTACAGCAGAATATCGGCAAATAAATGTGCTGAATTATGAAATGGAATCTGGCACTTTATTTAAAATGGCAGGAGTTTATAATTTTGCGGCAGCTTGTGTTTGTGGTGTACTTGCACAACGTACAACGGATGAAAATGTTGTGTTAGATCACAAAGATATTGCTGTTGAGAATGCTATTAAAGTAGCAGTGGAGGCTATTGAATTTATTTAATTATCTTTCCCCTTTACCAACAGGGAATAAAAAAGGTAATTTTTAAATTTTTGCAACCAGCCTAATTTAAAATTATCTTTGCTATAAACATCACAACGCGCTGCTAATGAATTCTCTGTCTATTAATCCCCATGATTGGCTCAACATAACAATTAGACTAACTGTAGCTTTAATCGCTGGGGGCGTTGTGGGTTGGAATCGCCAACTAAACGGTAAAGCGGCTGGATTGAGAACTCATATGCTAGTTAGCTTAGGTGCGGCGTTATTTGCTTTGGTTCCCTTAATAGCGAGTAACTCTACATCGGTTGATAGCCTTAGTCGTGCGATTCAAGGAGTTGCAACAGGTGTAGGATTTTTAGGCGCAGGAGAAATTTTACACAATTCCACTCTAGAGACTGGTAAGCCAAAAGTGCGGGGGTTAACCTCAGCAGCAGGAATTTGGGTGACAGCAGCGTTAGGATTAATTGCAGGTTGTGGTTTATGGGAACTTGGCATAATTGGTACTTTAATGACGCTGTTTACTCTTAGTGTTGCTAAGAAAATAGAAAATGTTGCTTTTAAAAATAGAGATAAAAATGAAATTTAACTTACATTCTTTAGGGTGGGTTTAATTAAGATATTTTTAGGATACATAGATGTAGGTCAACCCGCCCCTACAGTACAATTTATTGATCGCTTTCTTGGTTAATCATCCGCCGCAAATCATCAAGGGGTGATTCTGATTGGTTAGTTTCTGGTTGATTATTTGTAGGCGTTTCTATAACTTCTGTTTCATCAGGGCAAAATTCTACATTCATTCTGATCCTAATTTTGCCTTTTTGCCAGCCATTAGCACCAAACTTCAAAGCTTGTACTTCTACCCCCTCAGAATCATCAAGAAATAAGTTGTCTTTTATAGTGTCATTAATATTAATCTTGTGAATGATTTTCCATATTAACTGGTCATTTTTAAGAGTGCATTCATTCAAATAGTTAGAATTCATACTTAACTCTCTACCAAGATGTTCCCACTCAAAGCATACTGTTTCATCTTTAGCGAGGGGCTCAAATTTATTTTCCATATTAAATAACTCCTAAATTAGCTGATTAATTTTACCAACTTTACCACATCAGCTCGCAGGCTGAAGCCTGGAGAACCAGACAAACTAAGCCCGCCTGCGCGGGCTAATCTTTATGAAGCCTGAGTCGTCAGGCTTTGTCTGTATAGCTGCACCCTTGAGGGTATCAGTTATACTCTACAGATACACTTTACTATCTGGATCTGTAATCACAATAGCTTCTAAAACTGCATCAGATTGAGGAATATCCGGCAAAACATGATCATACAATTGCATTGCTTGTAAACAATTATTAATCCCCTCAACAGCTTGATTAAAAGCTGCTATTTTTTGTTCGACTTCACTTAATGATCGCTGATTACGAGCAAGTTTTTCTTCAGCTTCTTGCTCTAATGTTTGCTCTAAATAAGCCCGTGCCTGATTATATTGTTGCAAAATTTCATCTGCTTGATGCTCTGCCATTGGTAACAGATTAGTTTTGAGAGTTTGGTTAATGGTTTGGCGGAAGTTACGTTTAATTGTTTGGAAAACTTTTGGCTCAAAATCTAACTTCAACAACTGCCTAATTGCAGGTTGTGCTTCAATCATGCTTTCAATGTCATAACTTTGGGATGTTTGCTGTAATGTTTGGCGAAATTGATAGATAGAAAATGTGCCTTCGTCATAAAAACGGGGGCTTTCTCGCACAAAGCGATCGCACTCAATCCTCGCTGCACTTACCAAAGCATCAGAAACAGCTTTTTCTACCTGTTTTAACTGTTGTTCAATTCCGCCATCATTCCCTAACAAACGGTACAATTTCCGGTAAAATTCTGCTTTACGGCAACGTTCAACAATACCTTGAAAAAGCCGATTAATTACTTCTAGACAAGACTCTACTAAGATATCTTCTAGTTCATTTGCTAAGTAATAAAGTGCTTCCACCAAAACAGCAATTAAAGGTGCAGTAGCATTGCGGGGATGATTCATAGTTGCACGACTATAAGCAGCTTCTACAGAAAAAGTATCTAGCAACTCATCTAAACGGCGAATCATCCGCGATTGTAGTACGCGAAAATCTGTTTCAAAAGCATCAGAACAATTTGTTACTAACTGGTTAACTTCTTCAGCAATATGTTTGCTAAATTCTTGCCCAACTTGTTGTAATTCCTGGTTTAATTTTTCTACTTCCCGCGCTTTCATTGCTTCAATTTCGCGGGGTTGACTGTCTAAATCTCGCTCAACCGCTTGATAATGCTTACGCAAGCTAATACATATTGGTTGTAAGTCATCAGCTAAATTAGTAAACAATTCTCGCCGCTTATCTTCTTGCAAATAACGGGTAATTGCTGTGTGGAATTCCTCAATCCCACTATCTTTAATTAGCTGTTGGATTAAAGGTGTTCCTTGTTCAGCTAAAATCCGCACATAATTTTGATTAGGCGTTTCATAGTTATGCACTGAAATTTGAAACTGACTAGGAGATAACTTGCCAGAATTTGCACAATAGCGATTAAATTCATAGACAAATTGGGGAGTATCTTCACTAATACCAGTACTTTTGACACTCTCAGCAAAGATGGTATCTAAACCAAAGCGATCGCGCCCACTTGTACTTTTTAGCTGACTACCATAAAATCCTAATAATCCACTGGTTTTATAAACCTTTAACGTATCTCGAAACTGCGAACTAATTAAATCCTCTAAGCGTTGGCGCAGTTGCACATTATACCAAGTTTCATCAATACGGTTAAAAATATAAAATACGCGATCGCGGATTCCTGGGTTACTCCGCATCTTTTCTAATAATTCCGTTTCTTCCGTCGTCATATCTCCAGCAGATGCAGGTTTGAGAACACACACCACCGCAGATGTTTCGGGATCTTCAATTTTGCGATAAGTTAATTCTGCATCCTTCTTAACAGGTGCATCAATCCCAGGCATATCAATTAGCACATTGCCATCTTCCAATAAAGGATGATTGCAATTATATTCTAAGCGTTTAAGAACTGCGCTATTACTACCACGCCGCGCATAAGTAGCAGCTTCCTTCAAATTAGAGAAGTTAAACTGCTCCATAGAATAGGTAGCATTATTAACAGTGTGAATGCGATCGCGATTTCCGACAAACCCTTCTAACAATAAATCTAATGCTTTTGCTTGCTTCGCTCGATCTGACTTACTCTCACCACCCTCTTTTGTAATAATTCCTTGGCATTCTTGGCGTATACGGTTAACAACTTCAGAATTATTAACATTAATTGCTGTCGGCAACCCCAGCTTTTCACACAACGCAATTATTTGACTCTGAATCTCAGCTTCACTCAAAAAAGTCAAAACAACTTTTTCTTCATCGGGTTTTGCATAAGCAATGTAACACTCAGTACCCGTCGCGTGTCCTTCTGCGCTATAAAGCAACTCCCGTTCTAGTAGTGCATTTATTAACATAGATTTACCCGCACTAAACGCACCCGCAAACACAATTTCAAACGTCGGCGAAATAGCCTTTCTCAAAGACGCTTGCACAGAAGTAATGTCTTCAGTGCGTAAAGACGGTTCCTGATGAAGTAAATCTAGGAGAGTATCAACTTGCACTTGCAAGTCTTGGCACTGAGGTGGCATTTTAGTCATAGAGGCACTAATCTTTTAATAAATCGTCAATATCAACAACTATAGCTAGGATAAGTAAGCAATGGTTCCACCACTAGGCTTTGATAATTGGGAACAAGTCTATCAAAATCAAAATATAGAATCTATGCCCTGGTTTAACCCAGATTTGGATTTAGATCTCCAGCAGGCATTATCCCAGCTAAACATTAATTCAGGCACTATATTAGATCTTGGCACAGGGCCAGGTACACAAGCGATCGCATTAGCAGAACGCGGTTTTCAAGTCACTGCTACTGACCTTTCTGAAACCGCAATTCACCAAGCTGAACAAATAGCTAAACCAAAAAATTTGAATATTTCTTGGCAGCAGGATGACATCATTAATAGCAAATTAAATCAAACATTTGATTTTGACTTTGATCGTGGCTGCTTCCATGTACTTCCACCAGAACAACGGCAAGATTATGTTAAAATAGTACATAAATTACTTAACGATCAAGGTTACTTATTTATTAAATGTTTTAGCCATTTACAACCAGGAGAGCAAGGGCCTCATAAATTTACACCAGAACAAATTAATGAGATTTTTAGCAACCACTTTCAAATCCTGAGTATCAAGCAAACTGTATATCAAGGGCCATTAAATCTTCTACCTAAAGCTTTGTTTTGCATACTGCAAAAATCGTCATCTGTTTAACAAATTTTAGGCTAACTTACAAGAATAGCAGTCAGTCTGAAAAATATTAATTTTGGTGCAAACTATACCCACTATAAAACAATCATGAATTATAAATTTTGAAGTCATGACTTTTTATCAATAATCACATTGAGAAAGCAATGCTTAAATGGCGATTAGACAATTTAGTAAAAAACTAATATGACAAATAATAAAACATCAATTATTCAACATTACCACGAACGTACAAAATATCATCCAGAAACAATTGCCAGCAAAAATAAAGGGCTAGACTGGGACAAACAACCAATACCTTTTAAAGAATACAAAATAGGTACATCTTTTGATCTCAAACCTTATCTTGTCAACAAACCAGAAACATTTTCCGATCCTACTGCTGCCAACTGGTGGGTACGTTTGTGTCGCTTGCTATTGTGCAGCTACGGATTAACGGCAAAAATTCCCACAATGGGAGAGCCAATGTATTTCAGGGCAGCACCTTCTGCGGGTGGATTATATCCCGCAGAAATTTATTTAATTTCTCGTGGTACAGCACTATTACCACCAGGATTGTATAACTACCAATCAAAGACTCATACACTAACTCATTTTTGGGCAAGTGATGTTTGGCAAGCTTTACAAGTAGCTTGTTTTCAACATCCAGCTTTAGAAAATACACAACTAGCAATTGTGACTACAGCTATTTTTTATCGTTCAGCATGGCGCTATCAAGATCGAGCCTATCGGCGGATTTTTCTAGATACAGGACATCTGCTAGGAAATATTGAATTAGCTGCCACCCTCAACAATTTTAGACCATACTTAGTTGGTGGCTTTGTAGATGAAGCCGTTAACGAATTACTTTATCTTGATTCCGAGCAAGAAGGGGCAATCAGTGTAATCCCCTTAGCAGATTTGCAAGATTTAAA
Organism: Oculatellaceae cyanobacterium; assembly: GCA_036702875.1. Classification (GTDB taxonomy): domain Bacteria; phylum Cyanobacteriota; class Cyanobacteriia; order Cyanobacteriales; family PCC-9333; genus Crinalium. The sequence continues at coordinate 14,444 of DATNQB010000013.1, forward strand.
AAAAATACCAGTAGCGCCAACTGCTTTACCCTCAGCGACTCAAACAGATTATCCTCAAATTCCCGATGGTGATTTATTGGGATATTGTCATAAAGCCACACAAATTGCTGAAAAACAATATCAAGATGTAAAAGATAAATTAGCAAACTTTTTTATTAATACAACAGAAACATCTATTGATGATAAATACAATTTTCCCTTCTGTTTAAAAGTTTCTACTGTCACCCCACCGATTAATTGGGCAGGGGAAACTTCAGGAGCATCTTTAGAAGCTCTAGAAAGCAGCATTCTCAAACGTCGTTCTACCCGCGCTTATAGTGGAGCAGAGTTAACTTTAAGCGAACTGCAAGCATTACTAGATTTTACTTACCAACCTCAAAATTATACAAAGCAAGGTTTAGATGGTTCACCAGATTATTTTGATTTAAGTTTAATTGAAACATTTATTGCTGTTTCGGGAGTACATGGGTTAGAAGATGGCTGTTATTACTACGCCCCGAAAGCACAAGAGTTACGGCAAATTCGCTTTAAAAACTTCAGACGAGAATTACACTATCTTTGTCTAGGTCAAGATTTAGGGCGAGATGCGGCGGCGGTCTTGTTCCATACAGCAGATCTTAACAAAGCAGTGCAAAAATATGGCGATCGCGTTTACCGCTACTTACACATGGATGCTGGTCATTTGGGACAACGGCTCAATTTAGCTGCTATCCGCCTAGAATTAGGCGTTAGCGGTATTGCAGGCTTTTTTGATGACCAAGTAAATGAAGTTTTAGGTATTCCAACAGATGAAGCTGTTATCTATATCACTACTTTAGGAAGACCAAAAACAATTAACAATTAATCAGTATTATTCTAGACAGAACTGGTGACTGTTAAGAGCCGAAAAACTTACGGTAATCTTATGCTTTGAAAAAATTAAGTTATACGTTTGCGTATACGTTAACGTATACATGGGAATCATATAATTATTTATTATTATTCAATGTCTTAAAAAAATGCTTGCCTTATTTACTAAGGTAGAGCAGATAAAATGTTTGGGAGTTGATTAGTAATAACTAAAATATTTGATGATTTTATGTTGCAAGTTATTTTATTTGTAACTAAATCAACCTGATTACGTCATTTAATTAAGAAAAGGTTGACGGGGTGACAACCCCGTCAAAGACAAGACTGAATAAGGGATGCAGCTTTTAAACCTCTGTAAAAATTTAAGCTTTTATTTGGCTTTAATCTCATTAACTCGCAAACATCTTTAGTGCATGAAAGAAAAATATCTAA
>DATNQB010000014.1 GCA_036702875.1 Oculatellaceae cyanobacterium
TATTATACACATCAATAATCTTTTGTCTAAGGTCAACAGAATAGGCTTTCATATTTGTTTGCTTACCTTTGGCGAAGCTTGCGCGCCGCTTCGCGGCGGTCGCACTCTTGAGTGTACTTCACCAGATCAGGAAATGCTATAGACCAACAAAAATTTACTGAACTTAAAGCTAAATACAATATTCCTCAAGATAACGTTAAAGATTCTGATTCTAATTTTTTATACTTTATTTTATCTAAAGCTGACCTAGATATTGATTTATTAAATGATATTGACTGGGATTGGCTAAAAAATAATAAATCTAACCAAGCATTGAAATTATTAGAACAAAGAAAAGAACAGCAATTTAAAGGTTTATTAAAACAATTTAACAGCATATACAATAAATATAGCTTTCTTTTTCTAGAAATTCCTACTGAAGTTTTAGCAGTCAAACATCACGCAAATTATTTACAATCCGGTAAAGAATCATTAAATAGTAAAATTTTTTCGATTTTAAATAAACTTGATTCATTAGGCAATTTGAATAAATCAGACATTGCTTATCTTCAACAAAATAAATTAAATGAAGCAAAATTTATTAAATTAGTAGAATTTATCAAACTAAAAATTAAGTATAATGTTAGATCCCAGGATTCTGTTTCACCTTACGATAAATTATATATTATTTTATCCAAAGTAGATAATGAAATACAATTAACAGATGAAGAAAATCAATTTATCAAAAATCATAATCTTACAACTGTATTAGAAAATTATGACTTACAACAAAGGAAACGTGAGGAAGAATTTGTTAACCTAAAAGAAAAATATCAAGCTACCCAGTATTTAGAGACTTCGCCAAATAGTCCTTTATACAAAATATTACAAAATATTGAAGCGGGTACACCTTTAAGAGATGATGAAATTAAGTGGTTAAATGATAATAATCTTAATGATACTGTAGCCCTTGCCGATTTTCTAACTTTAAAAGTTAAGTATCAAGCTACAACCAATGAAGATTTATCTGTGTCTAGTCATTTATACAAAGTCCTGAAAAAAATTGACACTGATATTCTTTTACAAGATCCAGATATCAATTTTTTAAAGAAAAGGGAATTAACAGAAACAATTACTCTTGCTGTCGATAGATATGCTAAGTATCTCATTAATCAAATAAAATTAAGGCAATAGTTAAATGAAGCTCAAGTGCTATGGATTGCCAAAAATGAAAGACATGATATTATTAAACTCGCTCTACTTAAACACTTTAAAGAATTAAAACAAAAATATGAAGTTGAGGATTCTTTAGACAACTCGCATGAAAGCCCATTGTATTTAGTTTTGAAAAAACTAGATCAAGAGCAACGTTTAGATCCTACAGAAATAGCTTATTTACAAGATAAAAACTGGTTTTATGCTGGTACTAAAATTTATATTTGCTATCATACTATTCAAGCTACATTTTATGAAGCAGATTATCAAAAAACTGGTAATAAATGGAATATTCCTAATATTAGTAGTCATTGGCGTAAAGCAGAGCAAACTAAAAAAGCTTTAAAATCAACAGATAACATAGATTTGGATAAAATTAAGGAGGGAAAATTAAAATCAGCTATTTTAACAACTAGAGGAGGTGCTTTTCGAGATATTGAGCAATTAGATGAAGCGGAAAAATGTGCTAGACAAGCAATTACATTTCAGCCCTCAAGTCATCATCCCTATACTTTAATGGGAGCAATTTGTTACGATCGCTATCAACGTAGCGAAGGAGACGAATGGTTTGAAAAAGCCATTGAAAGAGGTGCTTCACGGGAGTCTATTGATTCAGAAATCAAAAAATCTCTAGCTAGAATGAAGGATAAAAATAAAAGAGAACAAATGAGTAGAGATTTATTAAAAAAAGATTCAAGAAGATATAGTTGGGCTAGTAAGTTTTTAAGTAAAAATAGCAGATAAATAATAATGGATTTTTACACAGTAGTAATCAGACAAAGTGCAGGCTATTGGGTGGCTTTGTGCCTAGAAAATGGGATAGTAGGACAAGGCGAAACCCAAGAAGATGCAATCAGCAAGCTAAAAGAAGGTATTGATTCCTTCCAGGTTGTTTATAAAAATGAACGAGATATCTATAAGGCTCCTATTTCTATAGAAGAACTGCATGAATTTTTGATGATTGAGGAGCAAGCGCCGAGTTCAGACATATATGAATTAAGGAAGGTTTATGCCTAAAAATATACCTTCACTTAAACCAAAAGAACTAATAAAATTGCTGGAAAAAGGTGGATGCAAATTTTATAGAGAAGGGAAAGGAGACCATCGCTTATATGTGCGTGAGTTTAAAGAACAGCGTCGAGTAGTTCCTATAGATATGGGAGCATTCATAAATGTCACCTGCTTATGTATTGCGTATATTTAGGCAATTTGGCTTTAACGATGAGGAAATTGAAGGTTTTTTACAGTAGATTTAATTTTGAAAATATCTAAGATTTTGAGACTAAAAGTAGGGCGATACGTGCTATCACAAGCTACTAAGACCGCATTTTGGTGTGTGGGTTGCAGGATGCGATCGCACTGCTAATCCTCTTAACGTTGAAATCCACACTTCCCGCAGCAAACTGAGGATGAAGGGCGCGTTGTTTCTAAAGAAGAGGAAGCAGCGTTAGCTGGAGTTAAGTAGTATGATTATAGGATAAGTCTTGATGTCTCACCTTAATTACTTAATGATTAGCAAGTAAAAGTAAAACTATGTTAAAAACTTTTAACGCTATTTTGAAAAACAATTCTATTCAATTGGCTTGATGAAACTCCTGAAATTAAATTAGATACCTCGATAAAAGTTCATGTTACTTTATTAGAGGAAGTAGCAGCCAGTGAACCTAAATCTCATGGGAGGAAAATGGCTGAAGCTTTAAAAAAAATCTCAAATAATAATGTTATTGCTGCAATTAATCCTCAAGAATGGCAACAAGAAATCCGCCAGAATCGTACCCTGCCTAATCGCGATTAAAGTATGTTACTTGATAGCAATATCATCATTTATGCAGCACAAGATGAAAACGAGTTTTTAAGGGAGTTTATTGCTGTAAATTCTTCTTGTGTGTCTGCTCTTTCTTATATTGAAGTGTTTGGCTATCATCAGCTAAGCGATCAAGATAAAACCTATTTTGAAGAGTTTTTTAATGCGTCTCAAATCTTACCAATTTCTCAAGCTGTAATTAATCAAGCAGTGAGACTAAAACAAATTAGAAAGAAAAATATCTTTAGGAGATGCTATTATTGCAGGCACCGCGTTGGTTTATGATTTAACTGTTGTTACCAGAAATATTGATGATTTTCGTTGGATTACTGAATTAAAATTACTTAATCCTTTTGAAAGTAATAATGTTGAATAAGATAATAATTAGTTTCAATACTATGGGATAGTGTTTTGAGGTGTATTGCTATAGCTTGTGGCGGACAGACCTAACCCCCCAGCCCCCTTCCCTCGTAGGGAACGGGTTAGGAGAGAGGTCTATCCTAAGACACTAAACCCAGTTAATAGTACGTAGCCATTGCCAAACGCCTGTCTTCCTTCTGATCACAACTCCCTCACTACATTCTTTCACCACATCCTTAAGTTCCTCGGTGGTAAAGCTGTAACCCAATTCCTCAACAGTGTTAATAAATTCTTGAGGATTTGTTACAGGTTTAAACTTTTCCCGCAACACCATATTATGAGCAGCATCAGCAAGAAATTTCTTCGCACTTTCATTAGACATCTTCAAAATCCCTGGTTTGGCTTGTGCCTTACTGCAATTTTTGCTTTTTACAGTGTCAAAGCTAGAATACCCAAAAGTTAGTATTAATCATATAAAAGCCATACTTTATAATTAACTACATCAGGAAGCAAGTTATGACTGAAAACCAAAATCAGCAGCTAGTAACTCCAAGTGATGTGCCACCAACGCATCTAACTACCACACAGATACGACCTTGGGGTACAGTTACAGTCTTAGAAGACGGTAATCGTTACAGAATTAATCGGATTGAAGTTAAGCCAGGTCATCATATTAGTACCCAAATGCACTACCACCGTAGCGAACATTGGGTTGTAGTATCTGGTACAGCGAAGGTTATTTGTAATGGTCAAGAAACGATCTTGATGCAAAAACAGTCAACATACGTCCCTATGTCTACATCTCATCGGGTGGAAAATCCAGGGGTGATTCCACTGGTGATGATTGAAGTCCAAAATGGAGAATACCTGGGAGACGACGACATCATCCGCTTCCCAGAAGACCCCGAAACATGAAACCAAGCAAAGCGTTTAACTAGATGGAAAACGGCGCGATCGCTACCAACGTTGTGTGCTACAGTACCAATTGTTGAATAGGATTCGGTTGTAGGTTTTGTTTCTTTCTACAGAATTTCCAGAAAATGTCTACCTATGTCTCGGCAGGCATATCTCTGAAACTGAATCTCTACATTATTTAGCTTTGGAGGTATTCCATGTCGATTTATGTAGGTAATTTGTCTTACGAAGTTACAGAAGACGATCTTAACTCCGTGTTTGCAGAATACGGAACTGTTAAGCGCGTTAATTTACCCAACGACCGCGAAACGGGACGACCACGCGGGTTTGCTTTTGTAGAAATGCAAACAGAAGATCAAGAAACCGCAGCTATTGAAGCCTTGGATGGTGCAGAGTGGATGGGGCGTGATCTGAAAGTTAACAAAGCCAAACCTCGTGAAGATAACAGAAGCGGGGGCGGGGGTGGTCGCCCAGGTGGTAATCGCGGTGGCGGTTACGGAAATTCCTCCAGAGGAAACGACAGACGCGGCGACTATTAACTCACAATTAGTATCAATCTCATATTAAAATCACAGAAGCCTGCTGGCACTAGCTGATTGATACTGGTTATTGAATTCTTGCGTAAAACTTTAGAAAATTAAGGTAACCTAGCCACTGAATCGAATCTGGGAAGAAAGGAGTAAGAATGACCCAAATAGTTTTAGGCGATAATGAAGGAATTGATTCTGCTTTACGTCGGTTCAAGCGCGAAGTATCTAAAGCAGGAATTCTAGCAGACGTAAAGAAAAATCGGCACTTTGAAACTCCCATAGAGAAACGCAAACGCAAGGCAGTTGCTGCTAGACGCAAAAAACGTTTCCGTTAGAAGTATTTTTAAAAGAGGGCTTTGCGATCGCAGAGCCTTCTTTATTTTAAGCATTCAGCACTATTGTTAAATAAATCACAGCTAAAAAGCACTTTAATAAAATTGCGGTTAGTATAAGCAACATCAAAAACATACTGTAAGCATTCAGCTATCAGCCCAAAGCCGTCAGCTTATGATAGTAAGCTGTTGTGTTTCGCGCATTTTATGTTTTAGGGAGAGAGGAGGGAGGAGAGAGGGTAAGAGTGTTTGATAACTTTTCTCTCAATTATAAAATGTACAATTTAAATGCGCGTTAGCTTAATGCTTTGTTTCTAGCGAATGACTCGTGCAGATGCGAGAACACGTGCATGGTCTTTATGCGAGACTAGCAACAAAGCTTTCTTTGATGAAGCTAATAGCTGACGGAGTTAAGGCTGAATGCTTACGACATATTTCACCCTTAAGTCACCCTTGAGGAACTTATGCAAACAATCGTCCTTGTTTTAGTTGAAGTGCTGATAGTTATCGGACTATCGCGGGTTGTAGGCTTAGGATTTCGCTCTCTTAAACAACCTTTGGTGATCGGTGAAATTGTAGCTGGAATTATGTTGGGGCCATCTTTGTTTGGTTTGGTGGCTCCAGATTTAGCTGCATCCTTATTTCCAGCAGAAACAGTTCCCTTCTTGAATGTGCTATCTCAAGTAGGGTTAATATTCTTCATGTTTCTCATTGGTTTAGAGCTAGATCCAAAATATCTTAAGGGCAATTTGGATATTGCAATTTTAACTTCCCATGTCAGTATATTAGTGCCATTTTCCTTGGGAAGTTTATTAGCTCTCCTGCTTTACCCGCTAGTTTCTAATAGTAGTGTAACATTTACCGCCTTTGCCTTGTTTCTAGGCGCGGCAATGTCTATAACTGCCTTTCCGGTACTTGCCAGAATTATCACCGAAAATAACTTACAGGGTACGCGCTTAGGAACTTTGGCACTGACTTGTGCAGCAGTCGATGATGTGACAGCTTGGTGTTTGCTGGCATTAGCGATCGCAGTTACTCGCACTAACAGCATGGTTGGAGCTATACCAACTATTATTTATTCCCTGCTTTATATCGGCTTCATGCTCACAGCAGGACGTTGGTTTCTCCAAAAGCTTTCTGACCACTACAATCGCACAAGTAGACTTAGCCAATTCGTTTTAGCTGGCATCTATATGGGTGTAGTTGCTTCAGCCTTAATTACAGAATTAATTGGTATTCATTTAATTTTTGGGGCATTCTTGCTAGGAGCAGCAATGCCAAAAAACCCTCGTTTAGTGAGGGAATTAGCAGAAAAAACAGAAGACTTTGTGCTAACATTTTTGCTGCCAATATTCTTTGCATATAGTGGTTTACGTACAGAAATTGGCTTACTTAATAAACCTGAATTATGGCTATTATGTCTCTTAGTAGTAGCAGTAGCAATTATTGGTAAGTATGTTGGTACTTATTTTGCTGCCCGTGTGTGTGGAATTAACAACCGCGAAGCATCAGCACTTGGTTGGTTAATGAATACTCGCGGATTGACTGAATTAATTGTACTGAATATTGGTCTAAGCTTGGGGGTAATTTCGCCGTTGTTGTTCACTATGTTAGTAATTATGGCACTGGTGACAACATTTATGACTTCGCCACTTTTAGAGTGGACTTATCCCAAACATCTAATTCAACAAGATGTTTTAGAGGAAGTAGGTGAGACACCAGAAAATGTAGAAAAGCTCACCCAGGTAGCTACTACATATCGAATTTTAGTACCTGTTGCTAATCCGAATACACAGAAAATTTTGCTACAACTAGCATTGACGATCGCAGCTACAAAATTACAACCCGCAGTTGTGCATCCTCTACAGCTAATTGAATTCAATGATGACTACTTATTTGGTAGCACCCCGATTGAAGCAGATCGCTTAATTCAACAACGCCGCACTCACTTAGAAGAATTAATTCAAACTTTAGAACCAGCAGATGTACGGGCAATGGTGCATCCAATTGTGCGGATGGCGAATGATGTAGCCAGAGAAACAGCAAAGATTGCTCAACTTGACTGTGCGGATCTGATTTTATTAGGATGGCATCGTTCAGGTTTTCGTACTAATCGTTTGGGCGGCAGAGTAGGTCAAATTCTCAGCACCGCGCCAGTAGATGTAGCCGTATTTGTAGATGTAGCCGATGGAAGCGATTTAACAAATCGCCCTTATGAAAACTTGTTAGTACCTTATTCTGCTAATATCCACGATGAATTAGGGCTGGAACTAGCAATAAGATTGCTGATTAATAGTGATACTCGTCGCCTTACTATTTTACGAGTTACGCAAGCAGATAAACCTATCAGCGAGTTAAGCTATGAATCAAGCGCTTTGATTGAACAATTACCCGATCATGTGCGATCGCGCATTGAAATGCCAATTGTAGAGTCATCAGACCCAATTGCAGCAGTTGTAGAAGCTTCTGCAACCGTTGATCTTACCATTGCGGGTACGAGTCGTGCTTGGGGTATTGAGCGTCAAACCCTGGGACGATACACAGATCAACTAGCGGTTCAATGTCGCTCCACACTCTTGATTACTCGCCGCTATAGTAAGGTGAATTCTCATCTTGCCTCAATGCTTTCAGATAAAAATCCTTCTGGAGTTGAAGTATGAGTAGCCATTTTAATCTTAAAACTCTCAGTTTTTATGCTGTAGCAATTGGCTCAGTTGTAATTTTGTTTAATGTAGTCAGCGCCTACGGCGAAGCCAATATTAAAGCTCCTCCAGTAATTAATGGAAACTATCGGTTAAAAGCTAAAAATTTACCAGAATGCGTTAATTCCGCAGATTTAATCTTACATATTCAGCAATCCGGTATTTACTTAAATGGCTCTTTATTACCTGCTACTAACGACAGCCATGTACAAACAATTGCCGAAGAAAAACCATCTCTTAATGGTCAGTTGCAAAATCAACAAGTACAATTATCAGGTTCAGCACCCTTCTTAAACAACTGTAATAATCCCACAGTAGAGATGCAAGGCACAGTTGATGATAAAAACTTGCAGGGTACAATAACCTTGAGTCCTAGTTACCAAAAAGTTGAATTTATAGCTGAAAAAGTACAGGAGACTAAACAAACAGAAGCGCAACCAAAACATTAGACATCTTGCATAAGTTGAGAAAGTCTTTTATTTTACTGGCGGTTAATTTTAATATTGAAAAAAAAATCAAAAAATTATAATATAAAAATCTCAGTAATAGAGAGTATTTAGGATCAAACTCCCCATATCCCCCTACATCCCTGAATAAAAGCGCCAAGAGATAGATAAATCAATGACGTAAGCCGAGTATGATTAACTCTAGGGAACGTTGACAATACTGTTTTAGCAACAGCACTCTCAACTACCCCGACAACACTAAACTTATTCTGCAAAATTTCTTATGTCCTCTGAAGCTAGTTCAATTAAATCCGTTACCCTACTCACCATTATTGCTGAAACAGTACTAAAAGACCCGATTGTCAAGTTGTTAAAAAACTATGAAGTCAGCGGTTATACCATTAATCAAGTCCAAGGTGAAGGTAGTCACGGCAGACGATTAGGAGACATAGCAGGTTACAACACCAATATTGAAATCAAAACCCTTGTATCACTAGAAGTATCTGATGCTATCCTTGAGTCGATAAAAGATTATCAAGGCAAGCACGCGCTCATCGCCTTCCGCCAGAATGTAGAAGCTTTGTCTTAATTAACATAATTTTTAAGGCTTTTAGAGGATATCTGCCATTTCACTCAGTCTCAATAGCATTGAGAAGAAACTGGAAAAATGACAGTTGTAATGTAAAACAATAATTGAAGTTCCTTTAGATGCTACTGAAAACCCCGTCCTCTATCGAAGTAACGCAAGGAAAGTCGATAGGGCGGGATAATTTATAGCTGAAGGTTTTATTTTATATTTAGTTGGATTGAACTCTTTAAAAAAGCCAACACTTAAACTGAATGACAGCAATCAAAGGAACCACTAAACTGATTGGGGTAATTGGTAGCCCCATAGAGCATTCTCTCTCACCAGTAATGCACAATGCTGCAATTACTCATTTGGCGCTAGATTATGTGTATTTACCCTTTCCGATTAAACCAGAAGATTTAGAAATAGCGATCGCAGGTTTTGCTGCTATTAATTTAGTAGGATTTAGCGTCACCATCCCCCACAAACAGGCAATTATGCCTTTATTATCAGAAATTTCTCCCGTCGCGCAAGCAGTAGGGGCAGTTAATACTGTTTGGCGTAATCATAACGGTTGGAGTGGTACTAATACTGATGTTGAGGGTTTTATCGCACCGCTACGGGAGCATAATCGTAATTGGCAAGAATCTGTAGCAGTAATCTTAGGTAACGGTGGCGCATCACGGGCAGTTGTTGCAGGTTGTGCCGAATTAGGATTTAGTAAAGTTCAAGTTGTGGGCAGAAATCAGGATAAATTAAAGCAATTTTTAGATAGTTTTACAAATTCACCCTTAGCTGTCAATCTTAGTGTTCATCAGTGGGAAGAATTACCAAATTTAATATCGCAAGCAGATTTGTTAGTAAATACCACACCTATAGGAATGCACCCTCATGTTAATGATTCACCAGTAGATGCAGAGAGCATGGCAAAATTACAAACAGGTGCGATCGCATACGACATAATTTACACCCCAAAACCAACTCAGTTTTTAAAAGCGGCTCAAAGTTTTGGTGCGATTACTATTGATGGCTTAGAAATGCTGATCCACCAAGGCGCAGCCGCATTAAAAATCTGGTTAAATCAACCAATTCCCGTAGATATTATGCGTCAATCGCTCAATCAGCATTTAGATCAGCACATAATGTAGAAACGCGATCTTCGTTGGCGTAGCGCATAGTGCAATTTCGCGTCTATACAATGGTGTTCGGTTAAAGATAATTTTAACCCCTCACTCCTCACTTGATGCCCACCGCCAGTTATAACGATTCCACTCATAAATTCCTTGAATCTCGTATTCCACACCACTATCGAAGCGAATCAAGCAATTAGTATAAGATCGCATCCCATCCCAAGAAGCATCAGATTCACTAATATGTGTTTCGGATATCCCAACCACCCTACCAGGAAACCACTCTTGGCTATCAGGATTATTCTCTTGTACCCATTCCCACAATTTATTAGATAACTCAATGCGATCGCCTACTTTTAGCTTTAAACCTTCACTATCCTCTTTTATATAGGCAGCTATGTGGCTTTGGGTGATCTGATTCAGCCATTGCATACCATAGCGCGAGCGTATAAATTGCACTGCCCCAGAGTCGATGTTGTGCAGCCAATCATTCAATAATTGGATTTTCCAAGCACGTTTTAGTCTTTGTTGCTTTTTTACAAACTCCAAAAAAGCCTCACGTTCCTCAACCGTCAGTTGCTCTAAAGGATTAATGCTATCAGCATTATCACTGGTTGGCGGATTACTTATAGGTTTACGGGTCAATTCCTCAACCAACACTTGCAACAGAATTTCCTTCTGCATCTCTGTTAAGGTGCAAAATAGCGCTTCACACTGACTAAATGCTATTTGCAGCGCGGCTTTAATCTCAGCAGGAGTCATAGTGGCACTTAGAGATGATTCAGGTCTGCTTCGTGACTATTCATCTATTTTGACATCCTCACCGCCGTTAAACGGACGGTGATTCTTAAACCTCACGATTTAAGTTTCTGCTTCTTAGCACCCGCCTTCACAGATTTATTCTGTTCGGGTCTTACAGCTTCATGACGGGGTAACAGAGACCCAAAATTCTCGATTATCCCAAATGATCCCAAACTAAAGAGCGATCGGCAACTGATCCGCTACTGCTTGCAGAAGTTCCACTTCATTATTACTCCAAGTCCGAGGTTTGCTGAAGTGTTCACACACGATCACCCCAACTTCTCCAGAAAGAAATTGAATAGTTACTGCTAAAATTGCCGTATAATTTAGTGATATTAAGTAATTTAAGCTACTCACATCTAATTGCGAACTTTGAGAAATATCGCTTAACTCAATCCTACTCTGGTTAAGAATTAACTCCCCTAACGATGCTTCCTCCATTAACACATTTGATTTAGCTAGATTTGCTATTTCTTCATCCGACGATTCCGCAATCAGTTCAAAGTAGGGATGCTCAAAATTTCCATGATATACCAAGAAACTACAGCGATGAGTTTGTAATAAATTGCGGAGAGTAATTAAAGTACTGTTAATAATATTTTTGATTGCAGTTGAATTACGGATCTGCTTGGTTAAACTATCTAGAAGTTCTTGCTGTTTTTTTAATTGCTGACTCTTGGCTTCACTTTCTCGTAACATCTCCTGAGCTTGTTTACGGGTAGCTTGTTTTTCTAAACAAGCCATGATTGCATCTTCTAATTCACTAATTGTAAAAGGTTTAGTTAAATAATCATCTGCTCCCATATTCATGCCTTGTCTAATATCTGCTTTATCAGCTTTGGCACTCAGAAAAATAAATGGAATAATAGCAGTTTCAGCCGACTGACGTAGGGAGTTTAAGACACCGTAACCGTCAAGTTCTGGCATCATAATGTCACAAATAATTAAATCAGGTAAATACTGATGTGCTTGTTTTACACCAATAGCACCATTTTCGGCTCCCATACATTCAAAATCTAAACAATAAAGAATTTCTAATATATCTTCCCTTAGAGGGGCTTCGTCCTCAATTACCAAAATTTTTTTCATTTACCCACACCCTAATATTTGCTTTTTAAATATAAGTTTACATTATTGCACTAAAAAAAATAATTTTTATGTGAAAAGCAGGATTTACCTAGCCTAATCATTTATTTTAAATTAGGCGACTCTAAATGATCCTTAGCTAAAACTACCCAAATGAAAGCCATGAGAGTTAAGATTATTGCATACTACATTTAAAACAATCACATTTGTTTTTAATTATAATTAAATTTATTTTTTTGCTCGAAATAAAATTTTTAGCTTCATCAGCTTTAATAGCTATTTTTACCTAAAAAATCATGTATAATTTTATTTCAATATTTTATAATAATTTTGATTAATAATGATCTGTTATTATAATTTTATAATAAATTTAATCTGAAAAATTACATATCAAACAAATTTAAGCTACCCAAAGAAGTATTTTACCAGGGCAACTACACGATTAGTTAAAAACGAGATGGATAACCAGTTTAAAGTCAGTAGGCTACAATATCTTAGCTGGAAACAGTTCAACGGTACTCTAAATATACAGTCAAGCTCAGGGCTGGATTGGAGTTTATTATTTTCTCAAGGAAGTTTAAGCTGGGCAACTGGTGGCTCTCATCCTAATCGGCTTTGGCAAAGGCATTTGATGCAACATTGTCGAAAAATTATTCCTGAGTTGATTGATTGGAAAGCTAAAAACCAAATTAGCTCTACTGGGCGCAATTTTAACCTAACGCAACCAGAACTTCCACAAAGTTGCTGGCAGTATGAAGGGCTAACAGCCTTAGTGAGAAGCGATCGCATTACCAAAGAGCAATTTGGCTCTGTGATTACAGGAACGATCGCCGAGGTGTTATTTGATATCATCCAGCAATCAGCTATCCAATCACTAACGTATTCTGAAAACCCACCATCTCAAGAAGATCTTAAAATAACTACGATTAATACAGATCAAGCTTTTAAGGATGTATTACAAGTTTGGGAATCATGGCGGAAATTGGGGTTTGCCAAAATATCACCTAACCTTGCACCTTCAATCAAACGACCAAGTGAATTACAACAGCAAACTGCACCTGCTGTCTATCAAGCCTTTGTCAGTCGAATTGATGGTAACAGTACACTGCGGGACTTAGCAATTCAAATGAAACAAGACTTAGTGCTGCTAACCCGTTCTTTAATTCCTTACATTCGCAAAGGCATCATCGGGCTAGTTGAGGTAGCTGATCTGCCTGCACTTACTATCCCAAGCAAAGTAGAAAGCACATCTTCGGTAAGTGTTTCACAAAAGCAACCACTTAAATCAACTGAAACTGTCACAGCCACAAGTCCACTGATTGCTTGTGTCGATGATAGCCCTCAAACTTGTCAAATGATGGAACATATTTTGACTCAGGCGGGCTTTAGGTTTGTCAGTATCCAAGATTCAGTGCAAGCATTGCCCATACTGCTACAACGGAAACCAGATTTAATTTTTTTAGATTTGATGATGCCAGTTGTCAACGGCTATGAAATTTGCTCTCAACTGCGACGAGTGGGGATTTTTGTCAATACGCCCATGATAATTTTGACAGGCAACGATGGGCTGATAGATCGAGTGCGTGCTAAGGTGGTTGGAGCATCAGATTTTGTACCAAAACCAGTAGATACTCAAAAAATTCTGGCTGTTGTACGGAAATATTTTCCTGTAGGAGGAGTAGATTTATCTGCATCCAAGATGCAATTAAGTTAGCATAGCAGTAAATCTCATCAAATAATCAAACAGCATTTTAGCTGTAAAGCAATAGAATGTTAGTGTTTGGTTTACTAAAAATAGAGGGGTGCTGCTGATATGAATATTGTTTTAGTCGTGGAAGATTCGGCAACTGATTTAGAGGTTATTAGTTTATATTTAAAACAAGCAGGTTTATCTGTAGTTGTTGCTAAAAGTAGCCAAGAGGCACAGGAAATAATAGATAAAAATCAACCAAATTTAATAATTTTGGATGTTATTCTTCCCGATCAAAGCGGATTTGAGCTTTGTAGAGAACTAAAAAACAATCCTATTACCAACAAAATTCCTGTAGTAATTTCCTCATCAAAAAATACTGATGTTGACAAATTGTGGGGAAATATGTTAGGAGCAGATGCTTACATTGCCAAGCCTGTAGATAAATTAGAATTGATTCAAACAATCCAAACGCTAATGGTTTGAGGCTGAGTATAATTAATCTTATATTAACATTCGGTTATCTGGCATTGTGGTTTAAATTAATTTACTTAAAATTGGCATAGCTAATGTTTGCTACTAATATATTGCAATCAAGCGATCATTCGCAAAGTTCTGAAAAAAAATTTATTAGTTTTAAGTTAGGTTTAAAAGATATAGCTCTACTACCTCTGGAGTGCATCGCTGAACTTTGTCAGGTTTCGATAGGAGATATTCTGCCTGTTCCTGAAATTCCCAACGGTGTGTTAGGAATCTATAATTGGCGCGAAGAAATTTTATGGTTATTAGATATTAACGCCCTCACAGGTTTTCCTGCGATTACACAGCAAGAATTATTGCTAACTATGATGGCAATGGTTGTGCAAGTAGAAGGTAAATTTTTAGGATTATTAGTGCCACAAGTAAATGATATTGAAGTGCTTGATGTGCAAGATATGAAAATACCCGATCATCAATTATTTAAGGATGAGTTAATGCCGTTTTTACAAGGCTACTTTATAACTAAGGATAATGAAATTTTGAGAGTTTTGAATCCTGAAGCTATTAGCCAAGTTAGTTTGTGGAGCCAGAAGTAAAAATTTAATTGTATAAGTGTACTATCAAGTTTTTTAAATTATCAAGGGATCTACAATGACAATTTTTAACGAAGTCAATCAAAAAATTGAAGAAAATAAATTGACGCAGGTTAATAATACTGAAAAAAATTTGCTGGCCAATGGTGCTACACAGAAAATCCAAACTGCTGTTAACCAGTTAAAAGAGGAATTAGACGGAGATGGATGGCTGATCAAACACAATCTCAACGCTCAGTTTGAGGAAGTAGAAAACTTTATTGAAACTGTACCAAAAGAGTTTAAAAATAATTTAATAGCTGTTAGTCAACAACAGTTTTTAAATCAACGTCAACAGGTAAAAGCGATCGCATCTCAATTGCGGTCTTGCTCAGAGTTAGACCAACTGCTGAATGTGACTGTCATCCAAGTGAGAGAAGCATTACAATGCGATCGCGCCCTGATTTATCGCTTTGGTGCAGCAGGTGAAAAAGGTACTGTAGTCGCCGAGTCACTTAAACGCGGTTGGACACCTGCGTTAAATGAAAACTTGCCAACGCTGACATTTGGATTGGATCAACCTGAAGAATATCTGCAAGGCGAAGTTATTTTTACAGATATTAATCACGCTACAATTACGCCTTATCAGCGACAATTGCTAGAAAAATTTCAAGTTAAAGCCAGTGTTACTATCCCAATTGCTGTTGATGCCCGAATATGGGGCTTATTAGTAGTACACCAGTGCGCTGAAGCACGTCAATGGCAAGAAGCAGAAATTAACTTAATTGATCAAATAAGTAATCAATTAACTATTACGCTGCAACAAATTGAATTTTGCTCACAAATTGAACAGGAAATAGCTCAAGAAAGAGCAGTTGGTAAAGTAATTGATAAAATTCGCTCCTCTCTAGACCAAGAAGCAATTTTCAAAACTATTACTCAAGAAATTCGCAACTTGCTAAAAGTTGACCGTGTAGCAGTTTATCAATTTTCACCTGACTGGAGCGGTGAATTTATTGTTGAGTCAGTAGGCGGCAATTGGACAAAATTAGTAGGTCAAGGAATTAAAACCGTTTGGCAAGATACCCATCTCCAAGAAACCCAAGGTGGTAGATATCGCTATCACGAAACTTTTGTAGTTAATGATGTCTCCAAAGCGGGTCATTCACCATGTCATCTCGATATTTTGGAGCAATTTGAAGTCAAAGCTTATGTAATAGTTCCGATTTTTGTGGGAGAAAAGCTTTGGGGTTTATTAGGCGTATATCAAAATTCTGCTCCTCGGAATTGGGAAGAATCACAAGTAAAATGGCTCAATCAGATTGCTGGGCAATTGTGGGTAGCACTCAAACAATCTGATAACTTAAAGCAGATGCAGGGGCAATCTGAGCAATTAATCAAGGCGACGGAACGGGAAAGGGCAGCCGCTAAAGTGATTGATCGCTTGCGCCAATCTTTAGATCTTGACACGATCTTTAAGACAACTACACGAGATGTGCGGGAGTTACTTAAAGTTGATCGCGTGGGAGTTTATCGTTTTAATGATGATTGGAGTGGTGAATTTGTTTTAGAGTCTGTAGGTGCTGAATGGACTCCTTTATTAGAAAAAAATGCTAATTTACAAGGTTTGCAAGCTAACCAAAGTGATTGTCATGCTGTACAAAACTTAGGTTTAGGTAAAAGGAGGCTTGCTGATACTTATTTACAAGAAACAGAAGGCGGTCGTTTTCGTGATAAAGGAACTTTTGCTGTAGAAGATATCTACAAAGCTGGGTTTTCACCTTGTTATATGGAGGTGTTGGTAGAATCCCAAGTAAAAGCTTATGCAATTGTGCCTGTATATCAAGGTGAAAAACTTTGGGGTTTGTTAGGCGCTTATCAAAACTCAGGTACACGCAAATGGGAAGAAGCAGAAGTATCTTTGTTAGCGCAAATTGGCGATCAATTGGGTGTGGCGTTGCAGCAAGCAGAATATTTGCAGCAACTAAAAGCACAGTCAGCGAAATTATCAGAATCAGCAGAACGCGATCGCACTCTCACCAAAGTAATTAACCGCATTCGCCAAACATTTGACTTAGACACAATCTTTAAGACTACCACTCTTGAAGTGAGGAATTTAATCAAAGTAGATCGGGTAGCTATCTATAAATTCCGTCCAGATTACTTCGGAGACTTCATTGCCGAATCAGAAGCACCAGGAGAACCAAAATTAGTTGGACTAGACCGCCTGACAGCATGGGAAGACCCCTATTTAAATGAGCATAAAGGCGGCAGATTCCGTAATAATGAAGTGTTAGTAGTGGATGATGTCTACAATGGCGACTTGACGGATTGTCATGTGGAAGCATTAGAAGGGTTTCATGTTAAAGCTTGCATTGTGGTGGCAATCTTTAAAGGACAAAAATTGTGGGGATTACTATCTGCGTTCCAAAATAAACAACCGCGTCATTGGGAACAGTATGAAGTAGAGTTAATGCTACAAGTAGCGGCTCAAATTGGTGTAGCGATTCAACAAGCAGAATATTTGCAGCAGCTACAAGCGCAGTCAGCGAAATTATCAGAATCATCAGAACGCGATCGCACTCTGACTAAAGTAATTAATCGCATTCGCCAAACATTTGACTTAGACACAATCTTTAAAACTACCACTCTTGAAGTGAGGAATTTAATCAAAGTAGATCGGGTAGCAATTTATAAATTCCGTCCCGACTACTTCGGAGACTTCATTGCCGAATCAGAAGCACCAGGAGAACCGAAACTAGCTGGGTTAGATCGCCTGATAGCTTGGGAAGACCCCTATTTAAATGAGCATAAAGGTGGCAGATTCCGCAACAATGAAGTGTTAGTAGTAGATGATGTCTACAATGGCGGCTTGACAGATTGCCATATGGAAGCCTTAGAGTGGTTCCACGTTAAAGCTTGTGTTGTAGTCGCAATCTTTAAAGGGCAAGAATTGTGGGGATTACTATCTGCATTCCAAAATAAAGAAACGCGCCATTGGGAACAGTATGAAGTAGATTTAATGCTACAAGTTGCTGCCCAAATTGGCGTAGCAATTCAACAAGCCGAATATTTGCAGCAACTACAAGCACAATCAGCGAAATTATCAGAATCGGCAGAACGCGATCGCACTCTCACTAAAGTAATCGATCGCATTCGCAAGTCATTCGACTTAGAAACCATATTTAGAACGACTACCCAAGAAGTTAGGAATTTAATTAAGGTAGATCGGGTAGCTATCTATAAATTCCGTCCCGACTACTTCGGAGACTTCATTGCGGAATCAGAAGCGCCTGGAGAACCAAAATTAGTCGGACGCGATCGCCTAACCGCATGGGAAGATCCCTATTTAAATGAGCATAAAGGTGGCAGATTCCGCAACAATGAAGTGTTAGTAGTGGATGATGTCTACAATGGCGACTTGACAGATTGCCATGTGGAAGCCTTAGAAGGCTTCCATGTTAAAGCTTGTATTGTAGTAGCAATCTTTAAAGGGCAGGAATTGTGGGGATTACTATCTGCGTTCCAAAATAAAGAAACGCGCCATTGGGAACAGTATGAAGTAGAGTTAATGCTACAAGTTGCTGCCCAAATTGGTGTAGCGATTCAACAAGCAGAATATTTACAACAACTACAGACGCAATCCCAACAACTATCACAAGCAGCAGAAAAAGATAAAGCAGCCAAAGAGTTATTGCAGCAACGTGCCTTACAATTGCTGAGAGCAGTGCGTCCAGCTTTAGATGGTGATTTGACAGTACGTGCGCCGATTACTGAAGATGAACTAGGCACAATTGCTGATGCTTATAACAATACCCTGCAAGCACTCCGGAAGATTGTTACCCAAGTCCAGATTGCGGCAAAACAAGTAGCAGAAACTTCTAGTAATAGTGGCTCCTCAATTGGACAACTATCAAGCCAAGCGCAGCAACAGTTCCAAGAAATTAACAAAGCTTTAGAAGAAATTCAGCAGATGGTTCATTCTGCCCAAGCGGTAGCAGAAGACGCACGGCAAGTAGAACAGGCTGTGCAGCAAGCAAACCAAACAGTACAATCTGGGGATGCAGCAATGAACCGTACAGTTGAGGGAATTTCTGAGATTCGCGAAACAGTTTCCCAAACAGGGAAGAAGATTAAGCAGTTAAGTGAATCTTCCCAAAAAATCTCTAAAGTTGTGCAGTTAATTAGTAACTTTGCTACGCAGACAAATGTGTTAGCGATGAATGCTGCAATTGAAGCAACTCGTGCGGGAGAATACGGGCGGGGGTTTGCGGTAGTTGCGGATGAAGTGCGAAGTCTGGCGCGTCAGTCAGCAGCAGCTACTACGGAAATTGAAAAGCTAGTCGAAGAAATTCAGGGTGCAACTGGGGAAGTAGCCGCAGCTATGGAAACAGGCATTCAGCAGGTAGTCGAGGGGACAAATTTAGTTAATGAAACTCGACAAAATTTGAATGCGATCGCCGCAGCTACATCTCAAATTAGTCAGCTAGTAGAAAACATCACCGAAGCTACCCAAATTCAAACAAAACAATCTGTAACTGTTACCCAAACTATGAATCAAGTTGCTACTATCGCTAACCAAACTTCGGAAGATTCAATTCAAATATCATCTAAGTTCCAAGACTTATTAGCAACGGCTCAAGATTTGCAGGCGAGTGCGGCTAAATTCAAAGTAAATTAGTTTGTTGTTATTGGTGTTAACCACTAATGCACTCTCTGCGTTTGATTATTTTTTCAACCCAGAGGGCGCATTAGCCGCCCTAGCGGCTTCCCGCAGGGTAGGTAAGCGCAAAGAGCGCAAAGGTATTTGAGAAATTATCCAAAAGGGTGCAAAGGTAGTTGGTATATCTAAAGAAGCTAATATGATCAGTGATGAAAGTATACGGGAGCAAGCTTATTTTTATTTCCAAAGCGAAGCTCCAGAATTGTTACAAGTAATTGAGCAAGAAATTCTCACACTCTTAGAAGACCGTAGCACCGCTAAAATCCATAATTTAATGCGGGCAGCCCATACGATGAAGGGGGCATCGGCGAATGTGGGTTTAGAGGTGATTCAAACTATTGCCCATTCTTTGGAAGATGTTGTTAAAACTCTTTATAACCCCGAATTAGTTATTGATGCCGAGTTGCAATCATTGCTGCTACAAGGTTACGAATGCTTGCGCGAACCTTTAATGTTGCAACTTAATGGCGGCACTATCAATAAAGAGGAAGCTCTTAATCACTCTAGTGCAGTATTTATAAAGTTAGAGGAAAAACTTGGTGACTTTTTAAGCGATCCAGCGCAAATACCTAGTTCTGTGGAATTAGGGTTTGATGTTGTGCAATCTATATTTGAGATCGGAGTGCAGCAACGATTAGAAAACCTTTCTAATGCGATCGCCGAAGCTAAAAGCAGCGCTCAACCAGAAAATAGCTTATCTGATATTGCAAATTTATTACGCTCAGAAGCAGAAGTATTTATTGGGTTAGCAGAGTCTTTTAATCTATCTGGTTTTGGTGCGATCGCTCAAACTACTATTACTGCTTTAGATGCTCATCCAGATCAATCATTAAATATTGCTGAGATTGCTTTAGCTAATTTTAAGGAAGGACAACAGCAAATTTTATCAGGCGATCGCACAGATGGCGGAACACCATCAGAAGCATTGCAGCAATTAGCAGGAATTAGCAGTGAAGCAGGAGAAATACCAGTTAATTCTCAAAATGTAGAAACCGAGCTTGAGCAGTTTCGGGAATTTATTATTAGCGATCGCTTTAATACTCACAATAAATTACATCAAAAATTATCTAAGTTTTATTTAAGAGTTACTCGCACCTGCTTAGGATGGTTTCATCATTACGAGAATATCCCCCAATCAGATCTTTCCTTAAACTTACTTGTTCCCCAGGTTTTACAACAAGACACTGCTAACCAAGAAACAGCAATTCAAGAAGCCCAAACTGTTGCTAAATATATAGATGGTTGGATTGGCAGTTTTATAGACTCAATTAAAGATGCAAATGATAGCCCAACATTAGGACTATATCAAAAAGCAGCTTTACTCACAGTAATTTTAGCGATCGCTAAATTTTTGTATGCTAATCAAATTACTAACCTAGCAGATTACCGCAATTTGCCTCTGCTCCAAATTTTAGAACGCCGACTGATTAAAACTGTTAAAGAATATAAAAATAGTCCTCCCCTAAGTGATATAGAAAAAAACTGGTTAGAGCAACCTCTAATTAATACCTTTATTTTAGAAGAACATTCTCTGGAATTTCCTGATGCTTTAACTAAAGAAGATACTTTAATCGACGAAATTTGGGGTAGCCCATCTCAATCTGACAATAGCTCAATTGAACTAAGTACAGCCGAAGAAGTAGTTCCTTTTACGGAAAAATTAAAAATCTCGGAACCTAACCAAACCACTAATAACTTAGATCAACAGCGAGAAAAACACCAAGTTAATCATCCTACCTCACCTCAACAAAATACTGTAAAAACTGGTAATCAATTTGTTAAAGTTGAGTTAGAGGAACTAGAACAAATAAATCATTTAGCTAGTAATTTGCTGATTAATCAAAATCGTCAAATTGCTCAAGATGAAAACTTGCAATCAGCAGTTAATCAACTCCGCGTATATCTCAAGCAACATCAACAAACTATTAATAAATTGCGTGATTGGTCAAATCAATTATTAACATTACCTTATCAAACCAATGCCAGTAAAAGCAATAGCGTAACCGCTTTAGAACAACTGCTTTTACCCAATATGCAGTTAGCACAATTAGACAATAAACCACCCACAGCTTTTGATACGTTAGAACTAGATCGTTACACAGAAATATATCGGTTATTTATTACTGCAATAGAAGAAACACTGCAACTAGAAACAGTTACAGAAACAATCGACCAAATTACAAAACAATTTAGCCATAGCCTAGAAAGGCAACAACGCTTGTTATCGCACATGAGAAATGACATGACGGCGGTGCAAATGTTACCAGTAGGAGAGATATTTGGGCGATTTTCGAGGCTGGTGGAACAATTAGCGATCGCAAAAAACAAACCCGTAGAATTAAAATTTAGTGGAAGTCAGGTTTTAGTTGATAAAGCGATCGCGGAAAAGCTTTATGAACCACTACTGCACCTAGTCCGTAATGCCTTTGATCACGGTATAGAAGCGCCTGAGAGCCGTGTTGAGCAAGGAAAACCCCAAACAGGTCAAATTGAAATTCGCGCCTATCATCAAGGCAATCAAACAATCATTGAAGTTAGAGATGATGGCAAAGGCTTAAACTTTGACTCTATCCGTCAACGAGCAGTTGAGCTAAAATTTATTAATTCTGAACAAATAAATCAAATTTCCAAATCTCAGCTTTTAGATTTATTATTTGAACCTGGTTTTTCCACAGCCCGTACAATTAGCGATCTTTCTGGTAGAGGGATAGGATTAGATATTGTCCGCAACCAGTTACAAAGTTTGAAAGGTTCTATAACAGTTGAATCGCAACCACAAATGGGAACTATATTTTCACTACAAATTCCCTTTTCCCTGACCAGTGCTAAGTTTTTTGTCTGTCAGGCAGGTAATTTTAATTATGCACTATTATCAGAATCTATCGTCAAAATAGTGCTTGCTAAATCTGAACAAATTCAGGTCTGGGAAAACAAAAAAGTATTGTTATATGAACAAGGTTATGCTAATGAAAAACAAAATACAGTAGCTATACCTGTTTATCAACTCTCAGAGTTAATTAAATACAACTATTTTGCTCAATATTCCTCTTTAATTAATAAAAAAACTGCTGGCATTAAGCCTGATCAAAAAACTCAAACAGATAACCTGCAATTATTTTTACTGCGTGGAAACACAGGATTACTAGCACTAGAAATCGATCAGATTATTGGTGAACAAGAATTAGTAATTAGACCATTAGGAAGTGCGATCGCCACACCAAACTATATTTTTGGTTGTAGTATATTAGGCGATGGTCATCTCCTCCTAGCAATTGACGGCGCAGTACTACTAGAGCAAAAATTCTCAGCTAACAACCAAAGTAACTTGCTTTCCGCATCAAACGTATCATCCCCAGCCCTACCCGCAGGAACAGCAAAGGCTGTCCGAGAATTACCACCTGCTGTTACATTCAACCCTAAAACTGTCTTAGTAGTAGATGACTCTCTTAGTCACAGACAAACTTTAACCTTGCACCTTCAAAAAGTAGGTTATCAAATTTTACAAGCGCAAGATGGTCAAGAAGCATTAGAACAACTTCGGAAATCTTCAGATATTAGTTTAGTAATTTGTGATATAGAAATGCCAAGAATGAATGGTTTTGAATTTTTAAACCATCGTACTCAAGATCCAGCATTAAATAAAATCCCTGTAATGATGCTCACATCACGTAATAGTGAAAAGCATCGACTGTTAGCATTAGAATTAGGTGCTGCTGCTTACCTCACTAAACCATATTTACAGCAAGAACTGTTGAACACCATCACTAACTTAATAAAATAATGGAGTTTATACAAAAATTAAGCTTAAGTAAAGCCAAAACTGTCTTTTGTAATTATTTTGAGGAACTCAATACTACACTTATTTCTCCTACCCTGATTCCCAAAGGTTTCCAGTGAGGATTAGTTGAAGATAGTTCTTGGTCGCCACTTACAACCCGATAATCATTCGGAAACTTGTTAGCAGCATTAGGGGCAGCTTCTACCTGTAGCATCAGTTTGCCGTAATAGCGAGATAATTTAGTTTTTTCTAACAAAACTGTCCCGCCGTAGTCCCAATCAAGCCCAAAAAGTTTAAACTCTCCCAACTTTTGGCGTAATTGAGTCAAAGAAGTTCCTACACCAATGCCTTCAGGAGTTTTCCACGCAGTTCCCAAGTCAGTCACAGAAATAGGTTTAGTTTTAGCGTTATTACTCCAAACTACAGTAAATGATTTTTCTGCCCCAAGATTGACTCTAGTAACTGAAAACTTCCCAATTCCTTCAGCGCCATAAATGCTGCCATCCTTGAGACGGGATACACCGAATAATTTAACTAAATCTTTTCGTGTACTCTTGCTTGTTACTGCACCAACCCGACTCCCTGGAATAATTAGGGTATCTTGAGATGAAGTTGATAGAGCGAACTGACCAATCAGCGCTTGCGCTATCGCACTATCGGAAGAAAGCAACTGCCTTAAGTCAAATGTTGCGAGTGATGCTGTTAAATTGCTGTTCAAATAACCCAGCATCACAGTTAAAGTGGCAGTAGTAATACCTTTAACGAATAAATTCATCATAATTCATCAAGAGTTTGTAGCTTTAATCACACCGCAAGCCACCCGTCCACCTGCATCACCAGATGGTTGACTCTTAAGGTCATCGGCTTTAGCGTGAATAATCACCGAGCGACCAACAATAGACTGCTCACCTGATAGACGAAGTACCGAATCTTGCAGTTGTGTTGTTGCTTTGCCTGTACCCGAAGCCGTCAAGTTTCCT
Organism: Oculatellaceae cyanobacterium; assembly: GCA_036702875.1. Taxonomy (GTDB): domain Bacteria; phylum Cyanobacteriota; class Cyanobacteriia; order Cyanobacteriales; family PCC-9333; genus Crinalium. The sequence continues at coordinate 24,092 of DATNQB010000014.1, forward strand.
AAATCTCCAACATGGCGTTTTGCTGCTGTCGGCGCAGCGTGAGGCTGTTTGGTAGGGTTAAAATGATCTCCTGCCGATTTGGCATCTTTGCTACTGCAATCGCCTTTTTCATGGATATGAAAACCGTGTTTACCTGGAGCCAAGCCTGTTACATCCACCTTGATTGAAGTTGAATCTCCTGCCTGTGTAAAGGTGATCGTTCCAGCAGCTTTATTACCTGCTGTAGGTTGCAGCGTTGCCACTGCTTTTTGTTGTGCTTTCTGAGCAGAGGGTGTAGTGATGGGCGTTGCTGTGGGAGAAACTTCCGTCTGTGAACGGTTTCCTTCCGTACAGCTAGTTAAAACAACTAAAAGCATTGCAGACATAATAAATTTGAGCATTTCAAATCAATTTCCTTATATCTAGATATTGATACTCTCAGGTCTAAAGACATTGAGATTTTGCGAACAGAGTAAGCTGAGGTAACACTTAAAGTTTAACTCTCGCTACAGTTGTCTGTGCTATCTGTTATACCGTCCATCGCCGCTTTGAAAGTACAGGACTTACGCCAGACAACAGTAAAATTAGGCGATGTTCGGGCGGGTTGCACCCAAAATTTATCCGTCCTTACCATTGATTTACATAAACCCGCCCTGACATCAAGGATGATTTTTGCGTAAGTCCTAAAGTAAAAACAATTGATGCCTTTGTCAGTTTAAGTTTAATATCCTCATCGAAAACTTTGGGTCTGAAACCTTAGAAATATGGTTAAGAACCGCAAATTAGCTCAGTCAATTAGCGATGCTAGTTAGACCCGAAGAGAGTAAATCTCGGAAGGCAACTGCTAAGAAGCAGAAACCCTAGATCGTGAGGTTTAGGAATCACCGCCCTAAAAGTGCGGTTAGGATGTCAACGCTAAAATTGAGTAAGTTGAACACAACAAACAAAAATCCAGCGTGACCAAGGAAAAAATCAAGTTTGGAGAACAGATAGTTAATAAATTCATTGAAGTCGTGTTGGCGAATCTGATTGATGCCGAACGTCTGCAAGTTAGAGTTAAAGCCAACCTCAAACAATTAGCGCGTGGCGAACTCGATGGGTTAGCTATTGAAATGTACGGTTTTCTCCTGCGCCAACACCTACGCGTAGCTTTCTTGCGATTCGATATTGGGTCATCGGCTGTCAATACCGAAAGTATAATGCACCGAAAAATCGAATTACTGCATCCATCCGTTGGGCGGGTGCAAATGGCTCTCGATCAACAACAGTTAACCCATGCACTCAATACCCAACTTGTATCTTCATCACAAGAGCAGTTTCATTTCTTTGGGCTAAAGCAAATCAATTGCCAGCTACGGGCAGATAGGGCAATGGTATTCCACTTTGACTGGATACGTGCAGGAGAAATTGAATCTGGAACTTGCACCGCCACACCCCAAATTACAACCGATGGCAGTAGGGTTGTGCTAGAGCAACGTCAAGTTGAAGGGAATGAACCACCAACTGAATTAATCAACGCAGTCAGCAAACAAGTAAGCGACATCTTGAGCCTAAGCGACATTGCCAATCGTGGTACAGCTTTTCACTTTCAACAGCTTGATATCGAATCAGGCAAGATTACAGTACAAGCAGCCACCCAAATCGAACATTTCCCCAGAAATTAATAAAATTAATAATTTTCCCAACGCCCTTGCCCCCTCGCAGCATATTAGGGGAGGATTGGAGAGTCTATGCTGTTGGTTATGAAGATACCCGCCTTATCATCTTTCCCCCTCTCCTTTATAAGCGGAAGGTTGGGGAGGGGTACACTACATTTAGATACAACTTACTGTAGCTAAAGACTCTAAAACCCGTTTCGCTGCACTAAAGCGGTTCATAAAAATTTTCCCTGCAATTTCGCGATAAGCTGAAAATTGAAGTGAACGACAATGCTAATTTATGGTGCAGTTAAGAGGTTTTCGACATTTAGCTGTCTTTGCTATTTCTTTGCTGGTTTGGCTTGCAAGCTGGGTATTTACTCCCCCTGCTTTAGCCCTAACTCAAATACAACTTTCTAATTTGTCATACCACAGATGTCCAGCAGAATTCTCAAAAGGCGCTGTCACCAGTGGTGGCGTAACTGACGCAGCCAACTGCTTTATGATCATAGGCAAAGCAGAGAATAAATCAGGTAAACCTGTATACGATGCCGATATTTTTGGTCGTATTTATGATGCTGACAACAATTCTGTAATGCAAAACAGAACTCGTCTAGGTTTAATCGAAGAACTACCACCAGGCATTAGCGATTTTGAATTAAGAATCACTGTACCTGCAAATTTACCAACACCTCTGCAACTCAAACAATTCAAAGCAGCAGGATTTAGCGGTAGAGTTCGTCGTTGACGTTCTACCGCTATTAATAAAACCAACTGCAACCCCTGTCGGATTTAAAACCCAACACTTGATGAGATTGTAGGAGTAAATAATCCTGCCAAAATTTGCAGCAGAAAAATTGCCAAAATTGGGGAGATATCCAAAGTACCGCCCAAGGGTGGAATAAAAGAACGGAAGAAATCAAGATACGGATCAGTCAGAGGACTCAAGGCGGATGTAATCTGATTCATCCAATTGACTGTAGGGAACCAAGTCAAAAGAATCCGAACCACCAACAGAAAAATATAGATTTGCAGGAAGTAATAGATGCTAGTAGTGAGCAGGGCAGCAGATGAACTCATGGATAGTACAGTTTATTAGGTAACGAGCTGTTTTACTTCTAGCTTACATAAGAGATGGTACTTTAGGATTCGATGCTGCGCGATCGCTCTGGATCTATCTCCACAGCATTACCATTGACATTCCCTAGTGACAAGCGCACTTCATCAATCGCTGTATTGAGTTGAGCAATTTTATCCTCTAAACTGCGACGAGAAGTTTCAATACTGTCAGATTCGCTAAGTTGCCGTCGCCTAGATTTTCTTGGCTTACTTTCTGACAAAGTAGGATTAATTAAAGATTGCTCCGATTCTTCGGTTTCTGAAGTTTGTTTAGCAGCAAATAGCGCCCCAACAACTCCGCCAGCTATACCACCTAGTATAGTTCCAACCAGGAATCCACTTGTAAAACCATCGCGCTGACTCATATCAAGAAAGAAATTAAAGATTTGAGATTTGAGATTAATTTCAGCTTATCGCCTGGTTGACATAGCTGCATAAGCAAATTAGGGGTGGTGCAGCTTCACAAAAATCACAAATTTAGCTCCAGTCCTGACTTAAGTACCGAAAGTGCGATCGCCTGCATCTCCTAAACCAGGTACAATAAACCCTTGACTATTTAACCCCTCATCAATAATCGCAGTATAAATAACCAAGCTAGGATAATGCGTTCCCAGTTGTTGCAAAGCTGGCGGCGCAGCAACTACAGAAATAATTCGCACTAACGCAGGATCAACACCACGTTTAGTTAATTCTGCCATAGCAGTCATAATCGTTCCCCCAGTCGCTAACATTGGTTCTGTAATTAAAACCCTTGTTTCGGGGTCAAACTGTTCTGGCAATTTATTTAAGTAACAGCTAGGCTCAAGCGTTTCCTCATCACGTACAATCCCTAAATGGTAAATCGCAGCCAGTGGTAGTAAAGGCTGCGCCCCTTCTAACAACGCCAGTCCCGCCCGCAAAATTGGTACTACAGCCACTGGTACTTCTGGATTAATAAAAGTTGCAGGGCATTCGGCTAAAGGAGTTTGTACAGTTGTTTCAATACTTGGCAACCAGTCTCTAATTGCCTCATAAGTTAGCCACCGCCCCAGTTCCGTCATCGCACTGCGGAACAAAGTTGTTGGCGTTTGGGCATCACGCACAACTCCCAACCAGTGCTTAATTAGAGGATGAGGAGGAACATGAATACGTAATTTTATAGCCATAGTCAACCGATTTTAAACTTTAAATTTAGAATTAATAACCTAGAACTTACACACAGCCCCCTGTAAAAGCTTTGTTCGGGGGTCATCAATTAATCAAGAAGATGCCTGTTAATCATACGCTTTTCTGGTTCTGATCATCGTACCTGTCCGGTTTCTTAGTCCCCAGTTAGCTAAGTTATTGATAAATAATCTCATTACTATTGACAGTCTTTTTCAATAAAGCTATATTGTGTTTAGTGTTCTCCTCTCAAATTAAGGATCGGCAGGTGGGACAGGAAGCGCAGCAGCAGACTTGTCCCCGCTTTTTTTTATAAGTATTGCTCTGAGAATTAGGCGTAAGTCCAGTCAAGCTGTAAACTCAGAGAAGTTAAATATTTACAAGATCAAGTTTCTTGCCTTAGAGCTATAAGCTCACCCAAAATTTCAAACTCAAAATCTCTTGACTCCATGCCTGCCACTTCTATTTCCTATTTCGTTGAAGATAAACCCGATCAAACCGTATTTGATGTCATTGTGATTGGATCGGGTATTGGGGGTTTAGTAACAGCAACTCAACTAGCTGCCAAGGGCGCTAAAGTTTTAGTACTAGAAAGTTATTTAATCCCAGGGGGAAGTGCTGGCTACTTTGAGCGCGAAGGCTACCGCTTTGATGTAGGAGCATCAATGATTTTTGGGTTTGGCGATCAAGGTACAACAAATCTTCTTACCCGCGCCCTCAAGGCTGTGGATATGAGTCTAGAAACAATTTCTGACTCGGTGCAGATTGATTACCACCTCCCTAATGGGTTAAATCTGAAGGTTCACCGAGATTATGAGCAATTCTTGCAAGAACTAACAGCATATTTTCCTCACGAACGTCAAGGGATTCGGCAGTTTTATGACGAGTGCTGGAAAGTATTTAATTGCTTGAACGCAATGGATTTGCTGTCACTAGAAGAACCACGTTATTTGACAAGAGTATTTTTCCAGCATCCATTAGCTTGTTTGGGCTTAGTCAAGTATTTACCAAAAAATGCAGGTGATATTGCTAGACGTTATATAAAAGATTCCACTTTATTAAAATTTCTTGATATGGAGTGCTATTGCTGGTCAGTTGTTCCAGCAGATTTGACACCCATGATTAATGCCGGAATGGTATTTTCAGATCGGCACTATGGCGGCATTAACTACCCCAAGGGAGGCGTAGGACAAATCGCCCAAAAACTGGTAGAAGGACTAGAGAAATTTGGCGGAAAAATTCAATACAAAGCCAAGGTGACAAAGATTCTTAAAGAAAAGAATCGTGCTGTCGGAGTACAACTGGCTGATGGCAAAGTTTATCATGCAAAGCGGATTGTTTCTAATGCTACTCGCTGGGATACGTTTGAAAAACTACTACCAGCAGAGGAAATGCCAGCAGCAGAGAAAAGCTGGCAGCAGCGTTATCAAAAATCACCAAGTTTTTTAAGTTTACATTTGGGGGTACAGGCAGATGTTTTACCGAATGGTACAGAATGCCACCATATTTTGTTAGAAGACTGGCAGAATATGGAAGCACCAGAAGGTACTATTTTTGTGTCCATTCCCACGCTCTTAGACCCAGATTTAGCACCAGCAGGGCATCATATTATTCATACTTTCACACCTAGTTGGATTGAAAACTGGCAAAAACTATCTGCGGCAGAATATGAACAGAAAAAGGAAGAAGCTGCTGGGCGAATTATTGACCGTTTGGAGAAGATTTTTCCTGGTTTAGATGCAGGTTTAGACTATATGGAGGTGGGAACACCCCGCACTCATCGTCGCTTTTTAGGGCGTGAACATGGCAGTTATGGCCCAATTCCCCGCCGTAAGTTATTAGGATTATTGGGAATGCCTTTTAACCGAACAGCTATTCCAGGTTTGCACTGTGTAGGGGATAGTACGTTTCCAGGGCAAGGTTTAAACGCTGTAGCATTTTCAGGGTTTGCCTGCGCCCATCGTATTGCTGTGGATTTGGGGATGTAATATATAGCAGTCAGCTGTCAGCTATCAGCTTTTTTCAAAGCATTTCTTAGTCAGGGTTTCAGAATATTAAAATGTTCTAACCTATCTGGCTACGGCTATAACAACCACAAATTAGTACAGACGAGATATTAGGGAGCGATCCCTATTTGGTTCAAACTTAACAATTACAATTATTTGTCAAAAATTTAAAATTCCGGCAATTTTTTTGACAAAATTATGCTTTATTGTTTACAAAGCTCATCCGACTCAAAAAACTCTTAAGGCGATCGCTCTGTGGTTGGGTTAGCACTTCTCGTGCTGAACCTTGTTCTTCCACACGACCTTGATTTAAGAATAATACGCGATTAGCTACTTCACGAGCAAATTGCATCTCATGGGTAACAATCACCATTGTCATTCCTTCTTCAGCGAGTTGTTGCATAACTCGCAGTACTTCTCCCACCAGTTCTGGATCTAACGCACTTGTAGGTTCATCAAATAACATAACTTGGGGGTTCATACATAAGCTACGGGCGATCGCCACCCGTTGCTTTTGTCCACCCGATAATTGTTCAGGATAAGCATTTGCCTTATCCGCAAGCCCTACCTTTTCCAAATAGAACCTTGCTAGTTTAGTACTCTCCTTGGGCGATCGCTTCAAAACCTTAGAGGGAGCAAGTGTTAAATTGTCTAACACACTTAGATGCGGAAACAAGTTAAACTGCTGAAACACCATCCCAACCTCTGTCCGTAGCCTCCGCAGTTGATTTGAGGTAAGACGAGAACGGGACAAATCTATACCATTAACTACTAAATTTCCCCTGTCAATTGTCTCCAATCGGTTGAAGCAACGCAGCAAAGTGCTTTTTCCACAACCCGAAGTGCCAATAACCGCCACTACTTCCCCTTGGTATATTTCACCTGTGATACCTTGTAGTACCATAAGCGACCCAAAATTCTTCTCAATATTCTCAAAGGAGATAGCGGCAGAAGAAGCATTCATCTTGATTTATATTTACTGAATGTAAAAATTAATACCCAAGGGCAAGTAGTTTAAAGTTAGCAGATTGTAATGGCAGACCTCTGTTATTTTTTCTTAGTAGTCCACACAGTACTAAACATCATTAGGATTCCACCGATAAAAATGGCGATCGCCAGTCCACCTGCAATTAAATTTAGTACATCCTCATTAATTTCCATTGGTTATTTAGTTAATACTTAATTGTGTCAACGCTACTACATTAGCAACATTACCGCTACGAGAGGACAAAAAATAATATGGCTAAATTTATTCGGTTTTTACGTCAGCTATTGATTTCTTTAAGTTGTTTAGTCTTAGTAGCTAGTTGTAGCCTCAACCCCAATCCTACTGGTAGTAGCAAACAGTTGACAGTTGCCACCGAACCAGCTTTCCCTCCCTTTGAGGTACAAGCAGGTAGCGGTGAGCTGGAAGGATTTGATATTGATGTAATCAATGCTATTGGCAAAGCTGCTAACTTTAATGTGCAATTTCAGAGTTTACCTTTCGACGGAATTATCCCAGCATTGCAGTCAAAAACCGTCGATGCAGCTATTAGTGCCATTACTATCACACCAGAACGCCTGAATACTATTTCATTTTCCCAACCTTACTTTAAAGCAGGACTGGCGATCGCTGTTCGAGCTAACAATAGCGACATCACCAACCTTGACAGCCTTAAAAATAAGAAAATTGCCGTCCAAATTGGCACAACTGGTGCTAAAAAAGCTCAAAGTATTCCTGGGGTCCAAATTCGCACCTTTGACTCCGCGCCCTTAGCTCTTCAAGAACTATTTAACGGCAATGTTGATGCTGTAATCAACGATGCACCAGTAACCCTCTACGCACTTAAAACTGGTAATCTTCAAGGAATTAAAGTCGTCAATCAGCTACTAACCGAAGAATACTATGGCATCGCTACAGCCAAAAACGCTCCTAATCTCAAAGCTATAAACCAAGGTTTAACAAGCATTTTAAACAATGGCACATACGCCCAAATTTACCAAAAGTGGTTTAACACTCAGCCCCCTCAACTCCCAAAAACATTACCAGGTGCTAGCTCCACAGGAGTTTTATCATCTCCCAGCGTAATTTTAACTGCTCTCCCCAACTTACTACGTGGTGCATTAGTTACTCTTCAGCTAACAGCCTTATCGGTCTTTTTAGGAATGATTGCTGGTTCACTAATAGGTATAGCTCGTCTATCAAAAGTTAAATTTCTACGTTGGGCTGCTAGAGTGTATATTGATTTCTTTCGAGGTACACCCCTGCTAGTGCAAATTTTTATGATCTATTTTGGTCTACCTGCACTAATGCAAGAATTTGGCTTAAATTTCAACTTAGATCGTTTAGTAGGCGCTGTTACTGCACTAAGCCTCAATAGTGCTGCCTATCTAGCGGAAATAGTACGTGCAGGTATCCAATCAATTGAGCCAGGGCAAGCAGAAGCAGCACAATCGCTAGGTATGAGTTCCAGCCAAACTATGCGCTATATTATCTTTCCTCAAGCATTGCGAAGGATGTTACCGCCATTAGGCAACGAATTCATTACTTTACTTAAAGATACCAGCTTAGTTGCAATAATTGGATTTGAGGAACTATTTCGGCGAGGTCAATTAATTGTTGCAGATAATTATCGCGCTTTTGAAATTTACACAGCTATTGCCTTAATTTACTTGTGTTTAACAGTTTTATCCTCATACCTGTTTAGTTTTTTCGAACGTTTAATGAATCCCGTCAAAAACACATTAAACTAATAAATTTTTTTTTAAATAGGCTAATATATAATTTCTCACTTCTCATTTCTGCTAATGAAATAGCCTTGCCCATTTATCTATTACTCTGATTGTCTACTGAAAGGTCTTTAAGCACGAAACAATAAAGAAGTTGTAAATTTCCAAAACCTCCTGGATATAATCATAGGAGGTTTTTGGATTTGAAAAAATAGACCTGGCACAGAGCGATTGTCCCGTGGGGCGACCCCCAAAGTATCGTAGCCGCTGAGGCGTTTCACAACCGAGTTCGAGAAGGGATCGGAGTGGTACCACCGCGCAATGAGCACCAGGAAAGAAGTTGAGGAAAAGAACC
>DATNQB010000015.1 GCA_036702875.1 Oculatellaceae cyanobacterium
ACCTAGCTACAGGTGACGTATTCACATTTGCCAGTAATAACACCACCCCATTAACGTTTACAGGCGGTACGATCACACACCTGTTGAGCATTGATGGAACAACTGGGCAGCTATCAACAAGCAACCCCATTACTCTGTCAATGCCAATTACAGCAGCTTCCACTTATATTGGGAGTCCGACTGTAGGGATATTTTCTGGATATAATCGGGCGGTAATTCATACAGGGTCGCGAGTATATAACATCGACTTGCCTTCAGGGACAGTTACCGATTTAGGGGCGATGAGTAAACCTAATTGGGTTAGTACTGAAAGCTGGGCAGTTTGGGGAGTAGCAGAGTACTTTAATAATGCTGTGCATTTGGCTTATGTGGATACCTCTCCTCTCCATACAATTGAACGCATAAGTGTTCCTAACGGTGTTACGGAAACCATCGCCACATTCAACAACTTGAGTGATATGGCGGCATTTACCGTTTCCCCATCCAACAATCGTTGGTACTTCCACAATGAAAACAATTCTCAGTTTCGCAGTGGTGATGAAACGATTGGTTATGCAGATGCCACATTTGCTATGGGGGGCGGTGGAATTGCTGACCAAAATGCCATAGGAAATACAGCTTTTAACTTCACCTTCGCCGCCAATACCTTTAGCGATCCTGATGGTAATTCCCTCAGTTACAGTGCTACCCGCAGCGATGGCACACCTTTACCAAGTTGGTTGAGCTTTAACTCTGGGACTCGTACTTTTAGTGGTACGCCAACAAATAGCAATGCTGGGATGCTGGGTGTCAGGGTGACTGCAACTGATGGGTCTTTATCTGTCAGTGATGATTTTGTCATTAATGTTGCTAGTGGCAACAGCACACCCTCTGACATCAGCCTCAGTGCCACCAGCATCAACGAGAACGTGCCTGCCAGTACCGTTGTTGGCAACTTCAGCACAGTTGACCCCGATATAGGTAACACCTTCACCTACTCGCTAGTGAGTGGCACTCTTAGCACAGATAACGCTAGCTTCAGCATTGTCAACGGCAACCAGTTACGCATTAATAGTTCTCCTGACTTTGAAACTCAATCAAGTTACAACATTCGGGTGGGGACAACAGATCAAGGTGGCTTAACCTACGAAAAATCCTTGACAGTTAATCTCAATAATGTTAACGAAACGCCCACAGATCTAAGCCTCAGCGCTACCAACGTTAATGAAAATGTCGCAGCTAATACGATTATTGGCAACTTCAGCACAGTTGACCCCGATACAGGCGAAACCTTCACCTACTCGCTAGTGACTGGCACTCTTAGCACAGATAACGCTAGCTTCTTTATTAATGGCAACCAGTTAAGCATCAACACCTCCCCCGACTTTGAAACCAAATCAAGTTATAACATCCGGGTGCAGACAACTGACGCTGGTGGATTAAGCTATGACAAGGAACTGACCATCGCTGTTAACAATGTAAACGAAGCCCCAATTGTAGGGAATGCGATCGCCGATCAAAACACCACAGTAAATACTGTCTTCAATTATAATTTTGATGCCAATAGCTTCAGCGATCCAGATGGCGATGCCCTCACCTACAGTGCCACTCAAAGCGATGGCAACTCCTTACCCACTTGGTTAAGGTTCGATTCACTCACACGCACCTTTAACGGTACTCCAGGCATTAACGATGCTGGCAATCTCAGTATCAGAGTTACTGCTAACGATAATGGCAGTTTATCTGCAAGCGATAATTTTGTAATTGCGATCGCTAATCCTGGTCAAGGAACAGATGCGGCTGAATCTTTTACCACAACATCAGCACAAGACACCATTAATGCTGCGGGTGGTAATGATACTGTTACCTCTAGCGTTGCTAATCTGCAACAAAATGATGCTCTTGATGGTGGTACTGGTATTGATACCTTTGTACTCACAGGTGGTAGTAGTTCCGATACCATTAGTATTACTGCTACTAATACTACTAATCAATTAATTAGTGGTATTCCTGGGGCAGTCCTGAAGAATTTGGAAAATTTTGATTTAAGTGGTTTTGCAGGCAAAGCGACAATCACAGGTGGAACTGCCGCCGATATCCTAATTAGTGGTGTTGGTAACGACACACTTAATGGTGGTGCTGGCAATGATAGCTTAATTGGTGGTGCTGGTGCAGATACCATGATTGGTGGTACTGGTAACGATGCGTACTATGTGGATAACCTCGCAGATAGCATCAGTGAAAATGCTAATGAAGGTACAGACATCGTTGATAGCACTATCAGTTTCACCTTAGCTAACAACGTCGAAAACCTCGCATTACAAGGCACAACGGCTATTAATGGTACTGGTAATGACCTGAATAATACGATTACAGGTAACAGTGCTGCCAACATTCTTACAGGTGGTGCTGGTACAGATATCCTCAATGGTGGTGCTGGTGCAGATACTATGATTGGTGGTACTGGTAACGATGCTTACTATGTGGATAACCTCGCAGATAGCATCAGTGAAAAGGCTAATGAAGGTACAGACATCGTTGATAGCACTATCAGTTTCACCTTAGCTAACAACGTTGAAAACCTCACATTACAAGGCACAACGGCTATTAATGGTACTGGTAATGACCTGAATAATACGATTACAGGTAACAGTGCTGCCAACATTCTTACAGGTGGTGCTGGTGCAGATATTCTCACAGGTAATGCAGGTGCAGACACCCTGACTGGCGGTACTGGCAATGATAATCTTTATATGGGTTTAAATGATAATGCCGTAGATATCGTTAACTATGGCTTGGGTGATGGTGCAGATACCATCTATCAGTTTGTGCGTGGTGTCGGCGGCGATCGCATTCAATTCACAAGTATTAATAATATTGATGTAGTAACATCAGGTACTAATACTCTCCTGCGAGTTGGTGATGGCATTACTGGTAATACTGGTTTTGGAACTGGTCAATTATTAGCGACATTATCAGCGACATCTGGTTTCACGAATACTGATGTCAACCAAAATCTGTTTGGTTCTAATTTCTTGTTCAGTTAACGCGCCTTAAAAATTTATCGGCTGAAGCAAGGTTCTAATATAACCTGGGAGAGGGATACGCACTCTCCCAGGTTATATTAGGCTCAAAGACAGTTACAGCAATATAAAACCTAGATTAACCTCAAAGTTTTTTGCTGACTCTTTTTGAGCCTATTTTATTAATCTGATCAAAGTAAATTATGGAGTATCAGCTACGCGCTTTACTTCTCATTCGTCTTGCTCACCTTAACGATTCGCGCCAAAATGAAGAAAAGTAAATATTGATATCCTCTTTAAAAAATTTTATTAACAATGGCGCTGTCACAGCTAAATAATACAGTCTCAACTCCACAACCCACCGCACCAGAGCTAAGTTTTGATTACGACTTAGCAATTGTGGGGGGTGGAATTGTGGGTGCAACCCTTGCTGCTGCCTTAAAAAACTCTGGACTAAAAGTAGCTTTAATTGAATCTCAACTTCATTCTGCTGCTGTAGCAAAAGGAAGAGCTTACGCGATTTCTCTGCTATCCGGTCGTATTTTTGAGGGAATTGGCATTTGGCAGAAGATTTTGCCACAAATCACCACATTTAACCAGGTTCAAATATCTGATGCTGATTATGCGGGTGTAGTACATTTCCAACCTCAAGATGTAGGTACTGATGGTGTGGGTTATGCAGCAGAACATCGGGTATTGTTAACCGCTTTGCAGGATTATCTCAAAGATTGCCCTAATGTATCTTGGTTGTGTCCCGCAGAAGTAATTAGTGCTGAATATCAAGCAGATGGCGTGGAATTAGAAGTGATGCAGAAGGGGAAGGGCGATATAACCCCCCCCTACCCTCCCGAAATTCAGGGGGGAGTTGAAGGAAAATTTAAAATTCGTACTCGTTTATTAGTAGCGGCTGATGGGGCGCGATCGCCAATTCGTAATGCTGCTAGTATTACTACACAAGGTTGGGCTTATTGGCAATCTTGCGTAGTGGCAACAATTAAACTAGAAAAACCCCACAATAATATTGCTTACGAACGCTTTTGGCACACTGGCCCAATGGGAGTATTACCTTTACCAGGCAATCGTTGTCAAGTAGTTTGGACTAATCCCCATGCAGAAGCTAAAGCTTTACAAGAATTAGACAAAGCTGAGTTTCTGGCAAAGTTAGAAGAATATACAGGTGGTTTATTAGGGCGTTTGGAATTAATTAGCGATCGCTTTATTTTTCCAGTACAGCTAATGCAGAGCGATCGCTATACCATCCCACGACTTGCACTAATTGGTGATGCTGCCCACTGCTGCCATCCCGTCGCCGGACAAGGAATGAACTTAGGTATCCGAGATGCCGCAGCCCTAGCCCAAGTATTAACAGATGCTCATCAACAACAAGAAGATATTGGTTCTTTAACCGTCTTAGAACGTTATGAAAGCTGGCGTAAGCACGAAAACACCACAATTTTGGCATTCACCGATTTTTTAAATCGAATGTTTTCTAATAATTGGCTGCCCTTGGTTGTTGTTCGTCGCTTAGGTTTATGGATGTTGCAACACATTCATCCTATTAAAACCTACGCCTTACAACTTATGACTGGTTTAAGAGGTCGTCCTCCAAAGCTGGCTTCTCGTTAAAAAATACTTCAGGCTGAAAAGGAGTCGCCTCTGTTTGATTACCATTAGAAAATCCGGTAGTCAAACTCTTAGCAGCTTGAACCACATCCGAAGGCAACATAATAATTGTTGTCGTATTATTTTCCGCTCCAATTTCTGTTAGCATTTGCAAACGGCGCAGCTCTAAAGCTGCTGGATTAGCAGAGATATTTCGAGAAGCTTCTGCTAACTTAATAGATGCTTCCTGTTCTGCTGAAGCTTTAATTATACGGGCGCGTTTTTCCCGAACTGCTTCCGCTTCCTTAGCCATTGCCCGTTGCATAGCAAGTGGAATTTCTACATCTTTCATTTCCACCCGCTCAATTACCACACCCCAAGGCTCCGTAATTTCGTCTACAATTTCTTGAACTTTGGTGTTAATTTTATCTCGGTTTTGTAAAACGTCATCAAGGATATTTTGACCAACAACATTGCGTAAAGTTGTTAAAGCTGTTTGATAAACTGCCGTGTTGTAATTTTCAACTTTATTTATCGCCTTAGAAGCGTCAATTAAGCGGTAGTATAGAACAGCATTAACTTTAATTGTTACACTGTCAGCAGTAATAGTTTCTTGAGGCTCAATATTGACAGTTTTAGTACGGACATCAACTTGAGTTTTTTGGTCTACCCAAGGTATAATCCAATACATTCCTGGCCCCATCACACCTTTAACTCTACCCAGTCGAAAGATTACCCCGCGTTCATATTCTCTGTCTAGCTTTATTCCTGATAGAGCTATAAACAAAGCGAAAGCAAAAACAGTACCTATAACAGAGCCCATATCTAGTTCACCTAATCTAGGTAACTCTATTCTATACAAGAAAAAAGATGGCTATGGCTCATCTGAGCTCAGACATTAACAACCTTAATATTTATTCTGTTTTCTCCTCTCTCTGGTGGTTCTAGCTATTTATTGATAATTGTTAATTGCTAATTGGAAAATACATCTTCTTGCTGGAAATTAAATATATAGTCGTAATCAAACATTAAAGAGTTGGGATGACGAATTATAGAAAATCCAAAATTAGTCACCATTTCTGTAGTAAAAGTGACTATTACAAGCTCTATTAACTTCTTTTGCGATATTTTTGGTTCTTGCACAAAATAATCACGCTTATCAAAAAAGCCTTTCTTAACTTTAGGTGTCACTATTCCATTAAGTTCATGAGTATGCTGGATTGGCTTAATATAAGTACTAAAAAACTCTTCTTGGTTTTTTTGAAGTTGATATAATCTTTCATGCTGCCACCAACTCATTTTAAACAACATTTTTAACAATTCAAAACCTAAGATATAATTAAATACATTATTTCGCTCTTTGGTATCACTTACTAATCGCAATGCAGATTCCAAATATAATTCTGGTTTTCTGCGAACATCTTGAGATGAATGAATAAAAAATTGTCTAATATAGCTCCTCAAAATACCTTCACTTAAATCGGTTTTCAAATAAAATTGTTGCAAATACTCGGTAACTTTTTTTTGAGTATCTCGATCTTGAAGGGTTTTTAAAACTAAACCATCTGCTGTATATTCATCTAAAAACTCTGCTTGCATCTCTGGAGAAGATGCACACATTAGGTGGCATAAAGATAAAACATAACTGCGTTGTTGCCAAGGTAAACTTTCTGCCCATTCTCTTGCTGGTGGCGGCAGTTGATCGAGAATAGTATTTAATTTTTTACGAGCAACAATACTTGATTTCTTTTGTTTACTTTCAGGCATATAAATAATATCTGCAATTAGATTCAACTAAATAACATAAAAATTAAGTAAATTTTTAATATTCATTGAATCTATTAGCCAGCAGTTTAATTATATTTTAACGTATATGCTTCGTTGTTTTAGTTGTATTGCTTTGGCGGTTACAGTAGTTGAATAGGGATTATATAAGTTTTCAGATTATACCTAAATGTGACTAATAAGGGGCGAGTGGTAAAACCCCCTTATTAGTCTGACGTTTTTC
Organism: Oculatellaceae cyanobacterium; assembly: GCA_036702875.1. Classification (GTDB taxonomy): domain Bacteria; phylum Cyanobacteriota; class Cyanobacteriia; order Cyanobacteriales; family PCC-9333; genus Crinalium. The sequence continues at coordinate 6,613 of DATNQB010000015.1, forward strand.
TAGGGCTATCACTGTTTATAGCGGTCAGCACTCAGCTATCTGCACCGTCCGCTTTTTAAAAGCCCTTGTTACCAAGGCTTTCGGAATATATTTTGTCCTAACTGCCTTGACTGTTGCTATACCTTCAGGCTAAAGGATACTACAGCGCGAATTACAAATCTAACCCCCTAGCCCCCTTCCCTGGTAGGGAAAGGGGGATTTCAAAACTTCTCCCCTGGTAGGGGAAGGGTAAAACCTGACGGCGTTTGGCTAAAGATTGGTTAACGGGCGATCGCCCTCTACTATTTGTTTAATCTGATTCAAGTTAATATCAAACTTAGCAGCAATTTTATCAATGATCTCTTGTTCTGCTGGTGTTGTGATACCTTCCGACTGGGCGATTCTGTAACATTGAGCCAATAAAGGCATAGCATAGTCGCGGGATAGTTGATTGAGTAGGCTATCTATTGGTTGAGGAGAATTAATGTTAGCAGCTATAGCCTCTAGAGATGCTGGACTAAAATTTAGCTTTTGCAACTCTGGCAGAATTTTTTCCCAAGACTTTTCGGGATGACTGGCAAGGATAGTATGAACTAAAATTTGATCCATCACAGCTTGTTGGGCGATCGCTTTCTCTAAATATTGTTCACTGCCTTCTTTGACATCTACCAGTGCAGTTTCCGTTGTCGCCGCATTCCCCCTCGCTTCATAAAATCGACAAGCCGCATATCCTAATGTGTACAAAATTACCGCATTAGAACTTGCACCAATCACCATCCCAGCTAAGGGCAAATTGCGAAGTAAAGTTACACCCGCCTTAAGTGCGCGACTACCACCCAGCGCCAACCCAAAAATTCCTAAAACTTCCCCTTTCCTCGCTGGATCTTTCAAATCCAATCCATAAGCAGCAGCAATTTGATAAACCATTTCTGCTTGCAACATGGTTGTAGTAGCTAAATCCACTGCCAAGAAAGCCATTGCTTGCCCTGGAACTAAGCTAGTAACTAGCCCCACGCCACCACCATACATAGCTTTTTCCACCATTAACCGATGGGCAATTTGGCTAGGTGTCTCCTGTGGATGTTCTTGCTGTAACTTTCTCACTGTCGCCTGGGCTTTTTCTAAATCAACGCGATCGGCAGCACCCATCAACCAATCTAGCCTTAAGATACCTGTTAACCTTTTCAGGAACCAATTATCTGTTAAAAAAGAAATTGTCTGCCCTGCGTTTTGGGTAGCTTGCTCGATCGCCCCCAACATTTGTTGCGCTGCGACGGTACTCATACCAGTAGCCGTATCCAGCATGATTTTTCCGGTTTGGGTAACGCTATTGCTAACTACTTCTCCCACACCTGTAGCTGTTGCTACAACATTTTTGCCAGTTTCAGAAGTTGTCTGAGATATCGCGCTACTAACATTAGTTGTTGTCTCTACAACTGCTTTCCCTGTTTGGGCAACTGTATGACTAATCGCCGAACCTATACCAAAGGCTGTTTCCACCACATTTTTCCCACTTTGGGCAGCCAGGGTAGCCGTTACAGCAAATTCTCCAACCCCCTTAATCACTGATTCAAAAATAGATGGCGGCTCAACTTTTGTTGTTGAGTTAGATGATATTTGTTCCTGTGGTTGTTGAGGGTGGTTGTTAGTCATGTTGCAATTCCAATTGCCAGGTTGTTAGTTGCCCATCTAATACCAAGTTGCAATTGGAACCTGTATGATCGTTTCCCTCTAGGGAGACATTTTTGTGTAGCGAAGGGGTAAACTTGATGCTATTTTATGAGTTTTTACTCACAACAAAGGATAAAAATTTCTCCTCTCTCCTCCCCCCTCCCCCCTCTCTATCTAGCCGCCGATGTGGATTGGATAATTTTGCTATCAAGCTTACGCGCTGCATCGGTGATCGATAAACTTGGCTGATCTCCGTTCATATACACAACTGCTGTCAATGCTCCAACTTTTTCCCGCCGAAAAACGCCTAAATCCATGTTGACTGATTGACCGATAATATTCACACCTACTTGCAGACCAGTTGAGGTAGTCGCCAGCTTATCCATATTGGCAAGTGTTTTGTAATCAACCACTTGCACCGGGACTTGCGGCATCAACTTGAGTTGCTCCTTCAGTTGAGCTACCATTTGTGCCTGAACTGCTGGTTTCTGCAAATCCTGCACACTAGCATCGAATCTAGCTTGATCTGTCTGCTGAGGAAGATTAGCTGTCATGCCGACAACTACTTGCAATGTATCTGGATTGATAAAGGCAAATACGTCTTCTGTCTTAATATTGGCGAGATTGAGCTTTCCTTTAAAAGCTTCCAACTGGGTAGAAATGATTGTAGCCACTTCTGGTGACAAGGGTTGAAATCCAGCAGGTAAATCTTGGACAGTTAGCTTGACACTTGGCTGGGTTTGTGTGTCTGTGGCAGCCAGTTGAATAGGAGTTGTAAAGATTTTAGCTGAACTCGCAGGCTGTGCGATCGCACCCTTAGAGTAGCTACCAGTTAAAACAATGCTTGCCAATAGAGATAAAAGCAAGGGTAATTTTTTAGTCATGGGGATTTAAAAGAGGAGGTAATTGATCACTTACTACCAGCATAGTTCTCACATACCTTGAGTTGCCACAAATAACATGAGATCCTGAGTTGAAGTTGTATTTTTGTAATACTATTTTTCGGAAGGCTTGTGAATGCTTGAATACATACTAGACGTACCAGGGTAAGTCTCTACATCAAATATTGGGAACTTTATGGCTAAATATCAGCAAACAAGGGGTAGATAATGTTATTTATACGACAAAAAGAACCAGCACTGAACTTGGTAATAGGAAGTGCGATCGCATTTTTTTTATTAGCCTTAATCTTCACACTGCATCGGCACTTTACCTTTTACTCTACCTACGATCAAGGTATTTTTAATCAAGTATTTTGGAATGGTATTCACGGTAGATTCTTTCAAAGTTCCCTGTCTTCCCAGTTATCTACTAACGTCGTCCACGCTGGCGAAGTTCCAGAAGTTTATTATCACCGCTTAGGGCAACATTTTACCCCAGCTTTATTGCTTTGGCTACCAATTTATGCCTTATTTCCCTCACCAGCAACTCTCACAGTTTTACAAGTTACCTTAATTACTGCTGCGGGTTTAGTGCTGTACGTCTTAGCAAAACAGTATCTTGAACCACCCCTAGCAGCAATGATTACAGTTAGTTATTACTGTGCCAACGCTGTAATTGGCCCAACTTTAGCTAACTTTCACGATATTTGCCAAACTCCCCTATTTGTTTTTACTTTACTACTAGCAATGGAAAAACGCTGGTGGTGGCTATTTTGGCTACTAGCAGTTTTAGTTTTATCAGTCCGAGAAGATTCTGGGGTGGAATTATTTGGGATTGGGTTCTACATGATTATCAGTAAGCGTTATCCTCGCGCCGGATTAGCTGTATGTACGCTGAGTTTCGTTTATATGATTGCCCTGACCAACCTAATTATGCCGCTATTTTCCCAAGATATTTCTCAGAGATTTATGATCGAACAGTTTGGTCAATATGTTGACGGAAAAGAAGCCTCCACTTTAGAAATAATTTGGGGAATAATTAGTAATCCTTTGCGTTTATTCATAGAGCTAGTTACACCAGTTTTCAAAACATTTAAATATTTATTTGCTCAATGGCTACCATTAGCTTTTATACCAGCAGTTGCCCCCGCGTCATGGATGATTGCTGGTTTTCCTCTGCTGAAACTATTTTTGGGTAAAGCACAATCTGCTTTATCTATTAATATTCGCTATGCCATGACAGTAGTACCAGGTTTGTTTTATGGAGCCATTATCTGGTGGTCATACCATCCCCAATTATTTAAAAAGTTATCATTTCGGCGCTTTTGGGTTATTTGCCTGAGTCTTTCGGTGTTATTTACCTTTATTTCCAGCCCAAATCGCACATTTTATTTTATCTTTCCAGATTCATATCAACCCTGGGTCTACGTTCCTTTAACTACACAATGGCAACGTGCAAAGAATATTCAATCCTTATTAGCGCAAATTCCGGCAAATGCCAGTGTTTCTGCGACGACTTCTCCAATTCCTCATCTTTCCAGTCGTCGGGAAATTATTCGCCTACCTGCGTTGCAAGTGCGTAACGATCAAGGACAAGTTAATAATGTAGACTATATCATTGCTGATCTCTGGCAGTTACAGCAGTATCAAGTAGCATTCACCAATGATCGAGCGCAATTAAAGACTATAGTACCCCTAATTGAAAAACTCAGCAGTAATCAAGAATACGGCATCATTGGCTTTAAAAATGGTGTGATCCTGATGCAAAAAGCAGTAGCTTCTGATCCTGGTTCCCTGTCAGCTTGGCAAGAGTTTCGTAAACAGTTAGAGCCAATATTTAACATCAGTCAAATTTAAGTGAAATTGCCTAGACTGACTTTGCGAAAATATGTCAGTGTGTATAAATATGTCAAAGATTGGTGAAGCCGACCTCATGAAGATTTTGGTACTGAGTTGGGAATTTCCGCCTCGGCTTGTAGGGGGGATTGCTCGGCACGTGGCAGAGTTATATCCTGAGTTGGTCAAACTGGGGCATGAAGTCCATTTGATCACTGTGGAATTTGGTCAGGCACCGCTTTATGAGGTGGTAGAGGGTATACACATTCATCGAGTACCTGTAGGGCATAGCCAAGATTTTTTCCACTGGATCGGTAACATGAATGAAAGCATGGGACGACATGGTGGCAAGTTACTTCAAGAAGAACAGCGATTTGATTTAATTCATGCCCATGATTGGCTAGTAGGAGATGCTGCGATCGCTCTCAAGCATACTTTCAAAATTCCCTTAGTTGCTACTATCCACGCTACTGAATTTGGTCGCCATAACGGTCTTCATTGTCATACTCAACACTACATCTGTAATAAAGAAAAGCAACTAGCTTACAATGCTTGGCGCGTTATTGTTTGTACCGACTATATGCGCCGAGAAGTAGAGCGAGTGCTAGAAAGTCCTTGGGATAAAATTGATGTAGTTTATAACGGCATCCGCCCAGAGAAAAAACAGCGTCATCAAGAATTTGACTATTGGAACTTCCGGCGGCGGTTTGCTACCGACGATGAGAAGATTGTTTACTATGTAGGTCGAATGACTTACGAAAAAGGTGTTTCAGTCTTAATTAATGCTGCCCCAAAAGTGCTTTGGGAAATGGGCGGTAAAGCTAAATTTGTCTTCATAGGTGGTGGAAATACCGATCATTGGAAGCGTCAAGCTTGGGATTTAGGCATTTGGGACAAATGCTACTTCACAGGTTTTATGTCTGATAGTGATTTAGATAAATTCCAAACAATTGCTGATTGTGCAGTATTTCCTAGCCTTTATGAACCATTTGGAATAGTTGCCCTAGAAAGCTTTGCAGCGCGTGTACCTGTAGTTGTATCTAATGCAGGTGGTTTACCAGAAGTAGTACGACATACTAAAACAGGTATTGTTACTAATACAAATAATCCAGAGTCACTTGCTTGGGGAATGTTAGAAGTATTAAAAAACCCCCGTTACGCTTGTTGGCTAGTGGATAATGCGTATCAAGATTTAGAACGCCGCTTTAATTGGGCGAAATTAGCCCAGCAAACCGAGGCGGTGTATGGTAGGGTGTTGCATGAGCGATCGCAAGTCCTTTGGCAGTAACACAATTAACAATTAACTATTTGTAGGTTGGGTTAAGCGCAACCCAACCCAACCGAGTGTTAATCTACAGGTAACAAGTATAATCCTGGTTTTGCGGTTTCATCAAGTAGCAATTCTTTACTACTTTTAACGCCTTTACTTTCACATAATACAGCGAAAGTACCAAGCTTGCTTCTGAATGTCACCTTTCTAGGGTGATCAGCTTGGTATTCTCCATGTAAATGTAGTGATGTAGAATCTAAGTGAGAATATTTAGTCGTTATTTGATATCTTTTAATGGTATCTAAAGCAATCAATAAGAATAATTCACTTAATCCAACTCTATACAATTTATCCATTGTTCTGCCCAATTTATCATCATTTAAATCTTCTGCTTTAATTCCCTCCCAAGCGCAAATGAGCCAAGGATTTTCTACATTAGAGTTATCAATCTCTAATGAAACAATTTCGGCTTTTTGCAACGCTTACTTACAACTTGATTGAGTTTTGTTAAAGCTTCTTCCTTTGTAGCGCCTTCAGCTTTACACTCTGACTAACCTAATATTGTTGCTGCATAATTACCTAAGTCAGCTTATTCAATTAGGACATCGTAAGTTAATTTTGAAGTATTCTTGCTAGTAGAGGTCACCACTTCAGTATTCATAAGTTTATTGACATGATTTTATATAACTTATGATAACTTTTATAGCAGATCTACACGCTAATACAGGCAAATTCAACTACAAATCCTCAGCTTTTAACAACCAAAATCCGCTATAAGTTACACCCGAATCATCAGGCTGTACTAACAAAAAGTGTAACCCTTTACTTAGCTGCTTGCGCTGTTCATACATTTGTGCTGATTTCACAACTTCTTGGTCTTCAAATGTAGCGACAACCCACCTATCTACTAACCCAGCTTCTAATACTAATCCTGCGGGTTCACCAATTATAAAATTTAAAGATACTGGTTTTGCTTCTTCTAACCAACGCGCTAATCGCATTGATTGTCTGCCACCATAAATAATTACACCTGGAACTGCAATAGTTGATGCTAAACCTAAGTTAATTGGTAATAAAGATTCTGACATTTCTATAACGGGAATTGGACGTTCTGCAAATGCTTCTACTAGCTCACCTGCGGGTAAGGTTGCAAACCGCCATTGTTCCCCTAAAAGATTTTCTGGTAGTGGTGTTGGAGGTGGTTTATCTAAGGCAAGAGGATTATAATTTTCGCCATTAGTAGAGTAATATTCTGCTTTGTCTTGCAATAGTTCTTTCAAGGCATAAGTGTGGCGGGTTGCTTCTACTTTAATATTTAATTGTTTCCCAGCTAGTTCGATTAAGTTAAAAGATTGTGGGCGAAATACTTGGATAATATCTGGTAAATGTTTAGCATTTCCAGCAGCTTCTTGGAGTTGGGAAACTATCCAAGTAACATTAGCTTCTGATTGACGGCATTGTACTTCATAAGTAAAACTGCGGGTGCGTAGGCGTAGCCCGTCGTAGACATCGCATATTACCAATTCCCACCATACCTCTGGTTGCTGATTTTTGAGAGGGCGACGATAAAAATCAACTTGCCAAATTTTCATATAAGCTTCCAAATAATCATAAATTTCTATAGCTTGTCTGCGTGGGCTGTAGTTATTAGATTTATTGCCAAATTTTTTTAGAACGCAGATGAAAGCAGATTAACGCAGATTAACGCAGATATTTCTTAAAATTTTGTCGGTTCTGCCATAGGGATATAAAAAAATAAGGTGGGGATTGCCCACCTTACTTTTAGCTTAAGCTCTAGAAATGCTGCTTATGCTGTAACACTAGCGAGAATTGGTTTGACACCGGATGAACACCCAGGAGCGTATACCTGAGTCACATAGTCGGCAACCATGCGGTCTGTATTGAACAGGGGCGCGTTGATTTTAATGGATGCTTTCATCATTTTAATCCAGCGATGGGGAACGCCATTCGCATCCTGGTCGTAATACATTGGTACAATTTCTTCTTCCAGCAATCTATAAAGTGCTTCAGAATCAATCCGATCCTGTAACTCTTGATCGCTGGTGTTGGCATCTTCACCAATTGCCCAACCGTTAATACCTTTGCCGTTGGCATCTGCTTGATAGCCTTCGCACCACCAACCATCTAAGACACTGCAATTAATCCCACCGTTAAAGCAGACTTTTTGTCCACTTGTACCAGATGCTTCCAGTGGACGACGTGGGTTGTTCAACCAAACATCTACGCCTTGGACGAGTTTTTGCGCGGTGTAAATGTCGTAGTCTTCAATTAAGGCAACTCGGTTGAGAATTCTTGGGTGTTTACACCATTCCATCAACCGTTGAATAATCCGCTTGCCTTCTTCGTCTTGTGGGTGTGCTTTGCCAGCAAATACTATTTGTACAGGACGATCAGAATTGCCAAAAATTCTTAAAGCACGTTCCGCATCCCGTAATAGTAAGTCACCTCGTTTGTAAAGACTGAAGCGACGGGCAAATCCGATAGTTAGGACGTTGGGATCAAGTAATTGATCTACCGAATCAATGCGATGTTGATCTTCGTGCCGTTGTTGCCGTGCTAGTTTCAGCTTGTAGCGCGTATGAGCAATCAAGCGTTCTTTGAGAACTTGATGCCGCCACCAAATTTCCTCATCGGGAATATTTTCTACTTTCGCCCACATTTGGGGATCAACAAGATTATTCAGCCAATCTTCACCAAAGTACTCTTGATACAAATCAGCAATTAATGGCGCTGTCCAAGTAGGAGCATGAACTCCATTGGTAATGTAACCAATAGGTACTTTGTTTTCGGCACGTTCCGGGTACAGAATTTTCCACATTTTTCGGGAAACTTGACCGTGCAATTCACTTACGCCGTTAGCGGTGCGACACATCCGCAAAGCTAAAACAGTCATGCCGAATGGTTCCCAGGGATCACCCAGACGACGTGCGCCTAATGCGAGGAATTGTTCGCGAGATAATCCGATTGTCGGCCAGTAGTGAGCAAAGTAGGAGTCCATCAGGTCGGATGAGAAGACATCGTGACCTGCGGGTACTGGGGTGTGGGTGGTGAAGACGCAGCGATCGCGCACTGATGCTTCAACGTCATAAAATGATTTGCCAGTACGCTGAATTTCATTACGGGCAATCTCTAAGGTACAGAAGGCGGCATGACCTTCATTCAGGTGATGAATAGAAGGATTGATCCCCACTGCTTGCAACGCTCTGACACCGCCAATTCCTAGCAATACTTCTTGAGCAATGCGAGTGTCTTGATTACCACCGTAAAGATGTCCGGTTAACCAGCGATCAATGGGATCATTATCATCCCGATTTGTATCTAATAAGTAAAGCTTGACACGACCAACTCGTGCTAACCAAATTTGAGCATTAACCATCCTTTGGCGAACTTCCACCTTAATTGTCAGGGGTTGCCCTTGCTCATTTCTAATTAACTCTACTGGCATCCGTTCAAAGGGATTGTCAATATAGTTTTCTTCTTGCCAACCACTTTGATTTAAGCGTTGCTGGAAGTAACCTTGACGATAACCCAGCCCAACAGCTACCAGAGGTACACCTAAATCTGATGCCGATTTTAGGTGATCCCCAGCTAAGATACCCAAGCCACCAGAGTAAATTGGTAATGACTCGTGGATGCCAAATTCTGCACAAAAATAAGCAATTGGGCTTTCTGGCTTAATTTGTGGAGCGACTTTACTTGCCCAAGTATTTTTTTGCTCCATGTATGCGTGAAACTGCTGTGCTAATGCTTTTACCCGTTTAATGTAGGTGGGGTCTTTTGCCATTTGGGTAAGGCGCACGTAGCTGGCAGATTCTAGTAACGCGACTGGGTTGCGTCCACAACGCTGCCATTCTTCAGGGCTAATGCTTTGAAATAGGGAAATGCGATCGCTTGTCCAACTCCACCAATAATTGTAAGCTATGTCTGCCAAGGGCTTGAGAGGAAAAGGGAGTTTGGAGCGTAGCGTCTCAACTGTTGTCATTATTTCTTTAATTTGCTTAATTACTTCGATGTTTAGGCGGTTTGGGGAAAGACCTACTTATACTAGCTAATCCTGATTAATCTACCCGTTACTTTTTGCAGTTTTTAGCTGAATGCAGGAAATAAGAGGTCAGAACTATCATCCCATTCGTCCTAGTTTATAGCTTGACAGGCTTCTCACCAAAAATAGTGTTTTATTACACTTTTTACAGATTTCCAGGTTAAATTTTTTAAACTGGTAGGACAATAGAAGAACGGTTAGTGCGATCGCTATTCAATAGCTGTTAATCTACCTTTTGTCAACCAGTAAAAAATCTATTTGCTTAATCCTATGAACCCTGCCCTTACTCAATTTGGCGATAAAATGTCCCACTTAACTGGAGTGCGGGCAATTATGAAAGATATTAAAGAAACCCTACAAGCAGGTGTAGGACAGCAATTTATTAATCTCAGCCCTGGTAATCCAGTAATTTTACCGGAAGTAGAAGAACTGTGGCGAGAATACACTACAGAATTGTTAAATGGTCAAGATTTTGGTAAGGTTGTTTGTCGCTACGGTGATAGCCAAGGTTATGAACCACTGATTGAAGCTGTAGTTAATTTTTTCAATCAACGCTACAAGCTGAATTTAACTAATCGCAATATTCTGATTACCCCTGGCAGTCAAAGCCTTTACTTTTACGCTACTAATGCGTTTGGGGGATATACCAGTAGTGGTAAACTCAAGCAAATTGTACTGCCTTTGAGTCCAGATTACACAGGTTATGGTGGTTTAACGTTATTTCCAGAAGCATTGTTTGCTTACAAACCTGCTTTAGATATTGATACTGCAGGACATACGTTTAAGTATCGCCCAGATTTTAGCCAGTTAAATATAGATGAAAGCACAGGTTGCGTGTTGTTTTCCCGTCCCTGTAACCCTACAGGAAATGTGCTTACTGATGACGAAGTACGCAAGATTGCAGCACTAGCAGAACCTTATGATATACCTGTGTTAATTGATTCTGCCTACGCGCCGCCTTTTCCTGCGTTGAATTTTACGGAGATGACTCCGATTTTTGGCGGTAATATCATTCACTGCATGAGTTTATCGAAGGTGGGATTACCAGGGGAAAGAATTGGGATTGCTATCGGCGAAGAAAAATTTATTGGGGTGTTAGAGTCATTCCAGACGAATATGTGTATTCATTCGTCACGGTATGGACAAGCGATCGCAGCCCGTGCAATTGAAACTGGTATGCTGGCAGATATCGCTACATCAGTTATCCGTCCCTATTACCAGAAAAAGTTCACTGTTGTAGAAAGTACCTTAGATGAGGCAATGCCTAAAGATTTGCCTTGGTTTTTACATCGGGGTGAAGGCGCTATATTTGCGTGGATTTGGTTTAAAGATTTACCAATTACTGATTGGGAGTTATACCAAGAATTAAAGCAAGTTGGTGTAATTGTTGTTCCTGGTAGTTCTTTCTTCCCTGGTTTGCGTGAAGATTGGAAGCATAAGCAAGAGTGTATTCGAATTAGTTTAACCGCAACTGATGAGGAGATTGAAACCGGAATGCGGCGATTAGCAAAAGTAATTCAGGACGTTTACAAAGGTGGCAATTAGTTTTTGATAATTTTCGTTTACAAATTTTGTAAATAATTCCTACAAATATCTGAGTGTAGAGACATTGTTTGCAACGTCTCTACATAAACAGAAGTTTGATAGCTCTGTTTTAACCACCTTCAACGTACAATCTTTCAGTTGTCCCTGGATTGTATTTCAGGCGAATATGAGTGAATTTTTCAGCATCCCATTCTAAATTTCCTTTATTTGATAACTGGTAAACTCCAGTTTCATAACTTTCGGCAATTGCTAACATCATTGTTGCCAAACTGTTGAATGCTATGCTGATTCCGCAACCATCACCAGCAATATGAAATACAGGCGCAGTTTCGACTTCGGTTATATTCCCTTGTACAGCAAAAAACTCTCCCTCCAACTCGAATATAGGGAATAAATAGAGAGGTTCACCTGTCTGTTTTCGCTCTTCAATCAACACAGAATCGTTCCACCCAGCCTAGAGATGCAAAGCTGTATCCAAATCCAAGAAATAGTGGTAAACAAAAATATTAGCTTCTGAATTTGTTCCATTGCGCCATTGATATAATGCGTATACTTCTTTCGGCAATTTAAATGGTAAATCGCTAACTCTTTCCTCTATTTCTTTAAAAGATAAACCTGGCAGAAATTCGGCTGCGGATGAAAGAGAATTTTGTTGTAGCCAATCTAAAATTCGTTCTAATGAATCTATCATCACGGCTTTTTTCAGTTGTGTAAAATGTTAGGATGGAGAATTATCAACAAAAATAAAATTTCTAATGATTTGTTTAATTTTTGGTTTTTCTGGATTTTGTAATGTATAAGCTGTCCATGAATCTGAAAGTGATCCGCTTGTAATACTTGAAAGAGAATATTCAGATTATATTCTATCCCTAACCCTTGATAAATTCGATCAAATCTAATTTTTGGGGTATTATATTTTATATAAAGGAACTATATAGACGCAGAGAAGACAGATAGAGTAAAAGATAAAATTAGCATTTTTGTATAAATTATTGATATTTTTTCTGTGTTTCATCTGTGGTTAATTAGCTCAATGTGAAATAATTTAACATTGTTCCAATTATCACACTTATTGCATTTTTTTTTAGAACGCAGATGAAAGCAGATAAACGCAGATGGACGCAGATGATAGATGAAATTAATTGACTTTTGCAATAGCTCTACCAATTTCGCTAATGTTCACTTATTAACTTATTAACTGTGCAAGGTTTCTTAAATTTAAACAAACCAGCAGGTTTTACTTCCCATGACTGTGTGGCGCGGGTGCGTAAGTTACTGCGTCTGAAGCGTGTGGGACATGGAGGAACTTTAGATCCTGCTGTTACGGGTGTATTACCTATTGCTTTGGGTAAAGCTACGAGATTATTACAATATCTACAGCAAGATAAGGCTTATCGTGGAACAATTAAGTTAGGAATAACTACGACGACTGATGATTTAGCAGGGGAAATTATTTCTCAACAACCAGTTAATGATTTGAGTGTAGAAACTGTTACAGCGGCACTACGACAATTTCAAGGAATTATTCAGCAAATACCCCCTAATTACAGTGCTATTCAAGTACAAGGTAAACGATTATACGATTTAGCGCGGGCTGGAGAAAAAATTGATGTACCAGCGCGAACGGTGGAAGTATATCAGATAGAGGTTTTAGACTGGCGAGGTGGGGAGTTTCCAGAAATAGATGTGGCGATCGCTTGTGGATCTGGTACATATATAAGAGCGATCGCACGCGATCTAGGTATTGCTCTTAACACTGGTGGCGTACTCGCTTCCTTAATCCGCACCGCCAGTTGTGGATTTAATTTGGCTGATAGTATCTCTTTTGAACAATTAGAAGAACAGATTCAGCAAGATACATTTCAACCAATCTCACCAGCAACCGCTTTAACACATTTAACATCCGTAAATTTATCCGCAGCAGATGCTAAACGTTGGTGTCAAGGGCAAAAAATTTTAAATGCTCAATCTTCTATTTTAGACTTAGCAGAAAGCGTAGAACAACAGGGTAGAGAGCAATTATCAATTCCAGCGACAAAATCAACCAGTTTACTGCGGGTTTATGATGAAAGTCAGCAATTTTTAGGCATTGCTAATTTAACTGGTTCAGATCAAGGAAAAGTGTTAACACCGCAGATGGTTTTTGAGGCACTTTAGCGTAGATAATCTAAAGAGAGAAAATATTCAACTGTATTGGACAATCATGAGGTATTTTAAAGTACTGGTAGCGTTAGTGTTAGCATTCATCTTTCTGTTATCCCCTGAATCAGCTTTAGCGGCTAGGAAAGCTAAAGCCAAACTAGATCTTAGTGGGAAAGATTTTTCAGGTCAAATATTAATTTCTTCTGAATTTGTGGAAGCTAATTTAGATAACACTAACTTTAACAATGCTGATATCCGAGGCGTAGTTTTTAACGGTTCTTCTCTCAAAGGTAGTTCTCTACACAGTGCAGATTTTACTAATGGGTTAGCTTATGCTGCTGACTTTTCAAATGCAGATCTCAGTGATGCAGTTTTTACCGAAGCAATTTTGCTAAGTTCCAAATTTGATGAAGTAAATATTAACGGTACTGATTTCAGTGGTGTTGTATTGGATGGAACTAACGTTAAAAAACTTTGCGAGGTAGCAGATGGCGTTAATTCCAAAACAGGAGTTGCAACTCGCGCATCATTAGGTTGTAAGTAAATTATAATATTTGGGGAAATAATATTTTTTAGTTATTAATTTCCCCGCTAAATCATTCAAAAATATGCTTATTTAAAAAATAAAACTTTTGATAATTAACCACAGATTAACACAGATAAATATAGATATACGCATAGCTAAACTATAACTGGACAGATGGTTTAATTTACTTTTGAAAACACCTGATGGTATGAAAATGAATCAACCACAAATAGCACCATACGGATCTTGGAAATCTCCTATTACATCAGATTTAATTGTCTCTGCAACAATAGGTTTAGGGACAGTTGTTCTTGATGGCGATGATATCTACTGGATTGAAATGCGACCGCAAGAAGGCGGGCGGAATGTACTTGTTAGGCGTACCCCAGATCATCAAGTTACTGATGTTACGGTTGCGCCTTTTAATGTTCGCACTCGCGTAAATGAATACGGTGGCGGTTCTTTTTTGGTAAATCAGGGTACAGTGTATTTTTGCAATTTTGCAGATCAGCATCTCTACCGTCAAACCTTAAATGCTGAACCGCAACAACTTTCTCAAGGGCAGCCAGGGGGAGATCTGCGCTATGCAGATATAATTATAGATCCTCTGCGCGATCGCTTAATTTGTGTACGCGAAGATCATACAGGAGGCGGTCACGAACCAGTAAATACATTAGTTAGTATCAGTTTGCCAGATGGAAACACTCAAATCTTGGTTTCTGGTAGCGAATTTTACTCTTCACCACGTATCAGTCCCGACGGTACAAAATTAGCATGGCTGAGTTGGAACCATCCAAATATGCCTTGGGATGGTACAGAATTATGGGTTAGTGAAATAACAGCAGATGGTTCTTTAAATACACCTCAGTTAGTTGCTGGTGGCGTTGATGAATCTATATTTCAGCCTGAGTGGTCGCCAGATAACGTTTTATACTTTGTTTCAGATCGTACTGGTTGGTGGAACTTCTATCGCTGGCAAAATGGTAATGCTGAATTACTGTGTGAAATGCAGGCTGAATTTGGACTTCCTCAATGGGTTTTTGGAATGTCTACATATAGCTTTGAGTCTGCTAATCGCATTATCTGCACTTACACCCAAAATGGTATTTGGTATTTAGCCAGTTTAGATACAACTACTAAACAGCTACAACAAATAGAAACTCCTTACACTGAAATTTCTTCACTCAAAACAGCGCCAGGTCGTGTTGTATTTAGTGGCGCTTCACCCACACAATCAACAGCTATTGTAGAGTTAAATTTATCCAGTGGCGAGTTGCAAGTTTTACGGCGGTCAAGTGAGATGGAAATTGACCCTGGCTATATTTCCCAACCGCAACCAATTGAATTTCCGACAGAAAATGGCTTAACTGCATACGCCTTTTTCTATCCACCCAAAAACCAGGACTATAACGCACCTACTGGAGAAAAACCGCCAGTTTTAGTCAAAAGTCATGGTGGCCCAACAGCAGCAACATCTAGTCAGTTAAACTTGCGGATTCAATATTGGACAAGTCGCGGTTTTGCTTTCTTAGATGTAAATTATGGAGGGAGTACAGGTTATGGACGAGAATATCATCAACGCTTAGATGGTAAGTGGGGTATTGTCGATGTTGATGATTGTGCAAATGCGGCGCGTTATCTTGCTGGCCAAGGTTTAGTTGATGGTGAGAGAATGGCGATCGCAGGTGGTAGTGCAGGCGGTTATACTACCCTTTGCGCCCTCACATTCCGCGACGTATTCAAAGCAGGTGCTAGTTATTACGGCGTTAGTGATTTAGAAGCTTTAGCTAAAGATACCCACAAATTTGAAGCGCGTTATCTGGATAGATTAATCGGTGCTTATCCAGAAGAGAAAGAGATTTATATAGAGCGATCGCCTATTCATTTTACTGATAAACTATCTTGTCCCGTAATCTTCTTTCAAGGACTTGAAGATAAAGTTGTCCCACCAAACCAAGCAGAAATGATGGTGGAAGCATTAAAAGCAAAAGGTTTACCTGTCGCTTATGTCCCCTTTGAAGGAGAACAACACGGTTTCCGTCGCGCTGAAAATATTAAACGCGCTATTGATGGCGAATTTTATTTCTACTCGCGGGTATTTGGTTTTGAACCAGCCGAAGATTTAGAACCAGTAGAAATAGACAACCTTTAATCGCTTATTTTGTTCTAGCATTTCTAACAAGCCTAGTATTAAGTTCTAGGCTTGAGCGTCAATATGTTTGCTATCAACTCTTAGTTATTCCATCTGTGTTTATCTGTGTGCATCTGTGGTTAATTATCTAAACCTTTGCTTATGGAAGAAGCCTATTATTTAAACCTGCGTAAATCCTATAGTTGTTACTGTAGAAGCATACTCATAATAATTTCACCCAGAGGCAGACTAAGTGAGTAGAGATGATTCAAAAGCGATCGCCCGTGAATTAAAAAGCCATGCCACAATCTTAGGTGGTGCGATCGCCATCATGTGGATACTAGAAATTGTGGATATTTTCTTCCTTAGAGGGAGACTTAATGCCTACGGTATTCGCCCTCACAGCATCATTGGGCTAAGAGGAATACTGTTTGCGCCATTCCTTCATGGAGGTTTGGGTCATCTAATTGCTAACACCATACCTTTCCTCACCCTTGGCTGGTTAATTATGTTACGAGAAACCAGCGACTTTTTTATTGTCACAGCCATAACAATGATTGTTAGTGGTTTAGGCGTATGGCTATTTGGAAACCCCTACTCTCTCCATATTGGCGCAAGTGGTGTAATTTTTGGTTATCTAGGCTTTCTGTTACTACGTGGCTACTTTGAACGCAGTTTTATAGCAATTTCATTGTCCCTCATTGTCGGATTCTTCTATGGTGGTGTTATTTGGGGAATTCTACCAACTCAGCCAGGAGTATCTTGGGAAGGGCATTTATTTGGATTTATTGGTGGCATACTAGCTGCACGTCTGCTTCCACGACGTAAAAAAACTTCGTAGAAAATATTTTGCTGAGGTAGGTATAATTAAATTTTATTATAAAGACGTAAATTCTAAGTATTTAATTATTTAAATACTTTAAATAATATGGTGTTTAAAAATTTTTGGCAAAGTTCTTATTTTACTATCCTCAGCATTTTACTATTACTGATATTTGTACTTTCAAGTTGTTTAACTAATTTCTTTAATGAATCAGTTTGCCAGAGTTGGTTAAAAGATTTGTCTTTAAACCTCGTAGCTGAGTTAATTGGGATATTGATGGTTTTATTTTTAGTCAACCGCAGTATAGATATTCAGCAAGAGCAAGAAAAATCACGTTTTAGAAAAATTGCTTGCCGTCAGTTGAAACTGGTATTAAATAAACAATTTTACTTGCTTTTTAATATATTTAAAGCTGCCATTGAAAATAAGCCAGAAAAAGACTATCAAACTATTGAAGATTTATTTGATAATTTATACTTTGAAGAAGTAGGTTTTCTCGATTTACTCCAAACTGCGCCTGTATTATCAAGTAACGGAGAAGAAATAGATTGGCTTGATTATTTATTTTTGGAATTGTCAAGCATTAGTTCTGTAGTAAATAAAATAGTAGATAGGTACTGTTTTTATCTTGATGCAGAAGTAGTAGATTTACTTGAAGAATTTGCTGATGCCGATTTCATTAGTTTTGTGACAGTACTTAGAGAAGCAAAGCAATGTAATCAAAGTTATTTGAGAGGGGATTTACTTTCTGAATGCCAACCTTTACTCAGAGAATATACAATTTTATTTGTCAGAGTACTAAATTTTTATAACCAGAGCGTTGAGGAAAGATATAAAATTAATATAGATGCGAATAAGTGGCATCAATTGTGGGATAATAATTTAAAACCTCACACTGGAGATAGTCGCACAAAAGCTGATTTGTATTAAATCTTTTTATTTAAATAAATTAAATTATGCCCAAAAAACAAAAATTTCCCTATTTAATTAATTCTAAATGGACTGCTAAACAAAAAACTTGGG
Organism: Oculatellaceae cyanobacterium; assembly: GCA_036702875.1. Taxonomy (GTDB): domain Bacteria; phylum Cyanobacteriota; class Cyanobacteriia; order Cyanobacteriales; family PCC-9333; genus Crinalium. The sequence goes on from DATNQB010000015.1 coordinate 24,503, forward strand.
GTTGGAGACACTTTCAAGTTGTTAACCGCAAAAACGAAGGCAAGTGGGTATTTGCGGAAATGGTGGCAGCTTGCGATCCTAATGTGCGTTTTTGGATCAATGCTAAATCGCTTAAGGATCTTAATCAATGGCAAGCTGGTTGGCAGTCATTACAAGAATTGCAAGAAACTAATGATTCAGATCTAGAAATGGAGCTAGTTTTTTATTAAAACAATTAAAGTACAAATGTGTTACTACGCTGTGTAATAGCACATTAGCGTGGACTTTGATCTTTTATTTGTGTAATTAATGCCTCTAGCAAGTCAAATTGAAGCCATTCTTTATTTAAAGGGACAACCCCTCGACATCACAGCAATTGCTGAGTTTGCGGGATGCGATCGCGAAACTGCCGAAGACGCTATCATTGAACTAATGGCAGACTACGCTCATCGAGATAGTGCCTTAGAAGTAGTGGAAACACAATCTGGCTACTGTTTGCAGCTTAGATCATCGTTTCAACACTTACTACAAACAATGGTTCCTGCGGAGTTGGGTACAGGTGCATTACGAACTTTAGCTGCGATCGCTCTCAAAGGTACAATTAGCCAAACAGAACTTGTTGATTTACGCGGTAGCGGTGCTTATCAGCACGTCCAAGAACTTGTAGAAATGGGATTTGTCCGTAAACGTCGGCAACCAGGCGGGCGGTCTTATGTTCTACAAGTAACTGACAAATTCCACCAACGCTTTGAATTAGAACAACTACTGCCATCCATAGAGCAACCATCCCAATCTTAACTGTGTCGCAGGATTCATCATTAAATTCATTACTGAGTTCCTGCTAATGACATACCCTAGTTGTTACACCTTGGGTCTACACAACCTCTGTCAACAATCGTTTAGAGTAGAAACTAAGCCAATCAATTATTAGAACCCCAATGGCATTTAACCACGAATTCTCCAACGCCCAGACTGAAGAAGCACAAGCAAACCAACTTCTCAAATATCTTCAACATCAACCCCCGGAAGTCTTAGAGCGGGTTGCTAAATCTGCTAGTCCTCAAATTAAACAAATTATCTCCCATAACGTTCAAGGTTTAGTTGGTATGTTACCATCCGAAAACTTTAACGTGCAAATTACTACAGATAGAGAAAACTTAGCTGGTATGCTTGCTTCAGCCATGATGACTGGCTATTTCCTGCGCCAAATGGAACATCGCATGGAGTTGGAGCAAACCTTAATGGGATCACTATCCTTATCTAACAAACCTGCTAATGGTGAAAATTCAGATTCCTCTAAACAATCTGACTGACAATTAGAGGATAACCTCCCTATGAACACCAATAGGGGTAACATATTACTGCGGCAACCTGCACTTTGTGCTGATTCTTAAAGAGGTTGCCGCAAATTTTATTTTTGTTAAGCGCCGTTTAAAATTTCACCCTTCAATTTAAAGTTAAATATTAGGGAGTGATTTAGCCTCCAGCCGCAAAGGCAAGCATGACGAAAACTGAAAGTGCCAGCCCAGGAGTGAGTAACAGCACTAACATTAACAAATCATGTGGATTCATAAAGCTTAACCTCCTAACAACTGAGTTTTTAACTCAATAACTTAATTTTTACTGTTTGTCAAATGAACAATTTATTGCAAATTGCTTACTGGTTCATTCTAATCTATGCAACCCTAACTGCACTCGGTGGCGTTATGGGATATATGAAAGCTAAAAGTAAAGTATCGCTAATTATGGGTTTGGTTAGTGGTGCAGTTTTATTTGTTGCTTGGTGGATTTGCGGGCAAACACCTGTATTAGGAATGGGATTAGCTGCATCAATTGCATTATTTTTATTGATTGTTTTTGTAAATCGCTTTATCCGCACTCGTGCTTTGATGCCAGCCGGATTAATGACGATTTTATCAGTTTGTACAACAGTACTATTTTCTGTGGCTTGGCTATCAAGCAGTGGATACTTATAATAACACATAGATTCTGCACGGTAAGAAATTGTGCTTTTTGGCGGGAATTGGTCATTTGTTAAAATTTTTGACTAATAAAGCCCAAAATAAAATGCTCATTTTCTAACCGAGCATTGTCTAAGTATTTTTTATGCAAGATTTTAGGAATTTTCAAAAAATATTTATTTGTAGTTTTAAATTAGGCTTATAATATTAAATATTAAATTTATTCTTGAGCAAGAATAACAAATAAAATAAACCCTTAAATCATTCTTTAGATAGACCAAATTTCATAGTAGGCACATTCCTTAGATGGAAGTTGGGTTGAGCAATAATAGTTATCTTAATTAAAAACATAGCAATAAAAATTTTGTTGATGAGCAACATCAGCAGATGCAAATTTAGCAGAATAATTAGATTTCATGCTTACTAACATAGTTGAGTTTCCTAACACTAGATTCGAGGTAAATAGTAGACAAGCTCATCAGCTAACAGCCATTAACTATCATCAGGCTGAACAGCAATTTATTGAATTGCTGGAATTACCAGATTTAGATCGCAAAGTAATTGCAAAGCCAGAGATTGTCAGTGAATTTGAAAGCGCGATCGCATACGCGATTAAAACAGCTTACAAAGAAACAAACAGCGATGATGCCGCGCATTTATTTCTACAAAGAGTGCTTTATCGGATTAATCGCTTAAACTTATTTTGGTTTGATGATCTGCGACGCTATACTAACGAACGTTCCAACTATTTAAAAGTCATCCGCGATCACATTGAGGAAGCTTGGCAGGAGTGGGAGTTAGCACATTTCGATCTAGAAGAACTGCAACAAGCTAATGTTAAACAAGCAATAACTGAACGTGGTGCTGCTGATCTCGATCCACCTTTAAGTGATGATAGCCGTTACTTACGAGAACAAATGACCGAAGCTGGTTATCGTCGCGTACTAGCAATTGGTTCTTTTGATGGCTTAGTTGAAGGTAGTCGCCTTTCTCGTATCTTAGGTGGTGCAGCTAATGATATCCAGTGTATGTTGACGCGGGTGCTAATGGAAGAGTATGGCAATGGTCGTCTTTCCCGCAAGCATTCTACCTATTTTGCTCAAATGCTGACTGAGTTTGGAATGAACACCGAACCAGAAGGCTACATGGATTTAGTACCTTGGGAAGTCTTAGCTTCTGCCAATCATAACTTCTTGATGACTGAGTGCAAACGCTATTACTTACGCTACAACGGTGGACTGACATATTTTGAAGTCGCGGGGCCTGCTGCATATAGAAATTATCTCGCAGCAGCGCAGAATTTAGGATTATCAGAAGCAGCAATGGGTTATTGGGAGTTGCATATCAGAGAAGATGAGCGTCACGGTCGCTGGATGTTGGATGATGTAGCTTTACCCTTGGCAGATATGTATCCTGAGCAGGCGTGGGAACTGTTACTGGGGTACGATCAAGAAAAGCTAATGGGCGATCGCGCAGGTGCAGCAATCGTGCGATCGGCACGGGAAGCTGAACAAGCTGAATCTTCATCTATTAAAGCGGACAAACAATCAAAAGTTTTGCTTTCATAGAGCAATAAATTGGTGTTCCACGCATCAAAGGGAAGAATTATTAATTCTTCCCTTTTTACTTTTTTATATCAAGTCTTGCTAATTAGATCTGTGTACGGGCGGGTTTATGACTATTGTTGCTCTCAATAAAAGCAATTCTTTCAACCCGCCCCTACTTTCAATAAAACCATACACACATATTGGTTTTTATTGTAAAATTTTTAGGCTGGGTTAAGCGCAGCGCAACCCAACACAAAAATAATCATATATGCAAGATGCTACTTCATAAACAGGTCATTAATTGAATCAATTCGGGAGATAAATCTCCTGTAGCTTGATGTTGCTTAGTAAATAATGCCCCTGCTAATAAATACATATTCTCTGAATAAAAAGCCATATCTTTCTGTCTGAGTTCTTTGATCGTATCTTTGACTTTTGATTCTGAACTGTAGTAGCCAAAGGGAACAGGATAAACTATAAAATTAGCAACCGAGTATCCTTGTGACTTAGCATATTTAATTAACCCTTTGGGATTAGAGTAGCTAGCAACTAAAAGCAGTACATTTTGATAATTTAGGGATAGCAGTTTTCTAGAAATTTCGCTACCATCTACCCCGCCATGTAACAAAGGCTGAATAATATTATTGTCCAAGGCAGGTAGGTAGGGAGGATTTGATATTAAATATTTTGCTTCAGGCTTAGGTAGTTCAAAAAAAGAACCGTTAGAAACTACATATCTCTGATCTAATTGATGTTCTTTAATCGTAGATTGTGCCAAACGCCATGCTAAATTATTTAATTCGTATCCATATATAGTTCCATCAAATTCAGATTTTATCAAACAGTTAATTACTGGGCTGCCATCCCCTGAGCCAAATTCAATGATTACTTCAGAACTACTACAATTACTTAATACTAATGTTTCTAAGCAGTGTGAATAAAAATTAGATTCTTCAGGGCAGAAAAAAACATCTTTTAACAGTTTTGCTGAAGTAACCATACAAATATTAATTTGACAACAAAACCAAAATAACGTTTAATTAAACGTTTTAGTATCTACCCCAAGTTGGATAGAATAAAAGTATTTACATATACTGTTTTGATAGTATTTTGTAAATTTTCACATCAATCGTAAGATATATATAACTTTTTGGTTCGCTCAGGATTGGATAATAATTAAATTACTACTAAGCAAGGTTTCTAATTATTAATTAAAGCCAATTTAAATAGCAAAAATATTTTAAATCAAATTTAGAAATGATTGATATTGATAAATAAAAGCTCTCTACCGATATGCTATCTCTCTTTGGGGAGTTGAGCGATCGCACAATTTCAATCTAATTTAATAAAATACCTCTTTAAGTTGATTATCTACGAATTACTTAAGTTTATTTAGCTCTAGAGGTTATCCTCCAGTAAGATTAATTAGGTCTGAGCAATGATAGATTTTAGTTTAGCCCTACTAAATAAAATTGACACGATTGTAAAGCAGTGGGTTGAAGCAGTTCGTCAAGATGACCAGATTGAGACTGCTAAAAAGCTAACATATAAAGCTGTACGTGATAGCGTCCCCATTGTTTTACAGGCTATCTCTAAAATGTTGTCTCCATCTGAAGACAATGATATTAAAACAATTGTCGAAAAAGGCTTAGAACATGGTACTCTTCGAGCTAAACAAGGTTATGATGCTGAAGAAATTGCGCGAGAATATCGCTTATTACGTTGGATAATATTTGCTAATATAGAGCCTGATTTAATTAAAGGATCATCAAAAGAAGTAATTAGAGCAGTTCGTTTGATTGATACAGCCCTAGATGAAGTTATTGCTAGAGGGTTTAAAACTTATACACAAGAAAGATTGCGAGAATTAGAAGATTTACAAAGCCAATTAAAACTTACTAATCAAGAACTTACTCGTTTAGTTCATGCAAGTAAAGAAAACCTATCTCATTTAGCTCATGAATTAAAAACTCCCCTAACTTCTATAATTGGCTACTCAGATTTATTTCTCAGACAACAAAAGCAGAATTCTGAGATTAAAGATTCCCTTCCCAATATCGGACACATTGAGCGCGTATTAAATAGTGGCAGACAATTACTACACTTAATTAATGATGCGCTGGAAATCTCTCGCTATGAAGAGGGAAAGATGAAGCTACAGCCAGTATCAACCGATGTGCAGGCTTTAATTAATAACGTTGTCGATATAATTAAACCTTTGGCAGTAGAAAAAAATCTTCAATTAGAAATTGATTTAGATGATGCGCCTAAGCAAGCTTTAACAGACCCTTTGCGTTTACAACAAATTGTTACTAATCTGCTCAGTAATGCAATTCGTTATACAGAATTTGGAAATATCAAATTAGTTTCGCAGTTGTTATCTGATGAATATTGGTTAATTGCCGTCATAGATACGGGAGTTGGCATTAATGAAATAGACCTAGAAAATATTTTTGACCCTTACTTTCGAGTAGTTGGGAATAACCAATCTTTTATTCCTAATAGTACAGGCTTAGGACTAGCTATTGTTTCGCGGTTAGTACAGCTACTTCAAGGCAAAATTGAGGTAAGTTCCCAAGTAGGTGTTGGTTCAATATTTAGGGTGATTTTGCCATTGAAGGTTAAAGTTTTAGAAGAAAAATGTAATCTCAAGATTTAGCTCTATCAACCATCAGATTAGTTAAAAAATTAAATTTATTGCTCTCAATCACAAGTTTTTATATATAGCAGTAGCCAGGGAGGTTAGGACGTTTAAGAGTTCGGAAACCCTTGGTAACAAAGGCGCATGATTAAAGCTGACAGAGGGATAGCTGACTGCTGACCGCTATAATATAAAACTTTGCTCCCCTCAACAGGCAAGGCGTTGGGGGGCAGTTTTATATTTGTTACTGTTATCTTCTATTCCTCCTGTTATTTTTATTTGGTTTAACCATCTGAGCCAATTGGCGAGAAATACCTACAACCGCACTGAGTCCTATCAGAATCGGGTTTACTGATTTTTTTTGATTTCTCCGTTCTCTAACAGCAGTAGACGTTCTGGAACCCTGGGGATCATCTTGTTCAGCAGCAGATTCCAACTCCTCACTGTGGGGTATTCCTAGATTTGCCCTAGCTCCCTCTGTAAGTGGGATAGCATTCTTAGCTGGGCGTATTTGCGAACCAAATTTATTAGCGTAAACTTGGGTAAATTCTGCACCAAAAAACAAAATTTGCGCTGAATAATTTACCCATAATAAAAAGACAACAAAAGAACCAGCAGCACCATAAGTAGAACCAACGCTGCTATTACCTAAATAAAGCCCAATTCCCCATTTACCAATAGAGAACAATAGAGAAGTAATTGCTGCGCCTAACCAAACGTCACCCCAAGCAATTTCTACATCTGGTAATACTCTGTAGATCATCGCAAATAACACTGTGATCACAGCGAAAGATATCACCAAATTGGCAATTCTAGCAATTAGAACAACATCAGGCAGATAATTACCAAAATAATTGCTTACTCCTACCAAAACACTACTTAAAACGAGTGATACCAGTAGTAAAAAACCAATACCTAGTATCATGGCAAAGGATCTAAAGCGACTTTTTACGGCAGCTTTTACCCCTTGTCCTGGCTTGGGTGCGACTTCCCAAATAGTATTGAGAGAATCTTGTAACTCAGCGAAAACACCAGTTGCACCAAAAATCAAGATGACAAAACTGATGATAGTGGCAATTATTCCCTCTGTTGGCTTGCGGGAATTTTTAATCATTTCTTGAATTGCTTCTGCACCCTGAAGCCCAATCAAACCTTTAAGTTGATTGACAATTTCGCCTTGGGCTGCATCTTGACCTAATACTAAAGCTGCGACCGCAATTACAATAATTAACAAAGGAGCGATCGAAAAAGCGGTGTAATACGACAATGCTGCCGCTAACCTTGCAGCTTTATCTTCCTGCCATTCCTTAAGTGTTTCTTTAAATAAACCTACAATATCTTTTGGTTTCATAATCCCAACACTCCTAAACTTGGCTGTTGCAGCCTATCTTGAGTGTTGAGCTATTAGCTTGGCATTACAAGGATCTAAAGTAAGAACTCAACTACTACTTAAGTTAAGTTCAAAGAACTTAGTGAGCAAACTGCATTGTATTTCTTAAAGTAGGTGTTCATCAAAATCCTGGCTAGTCCAAATAGCACCAGGGTGCAAACCTGGTTGCGGTAGTGTATCTGAAGAAACAACTGAAACTAAACGAGCAACGGGAGTGCTACCTTGTGTCAAAATAATTTCTGTACCAATCGGCACTAGAGATAATAATTATGGCAAGTTTGTTTGCACTTCACTAACATCAACTGTTTTACTCAACATAATCCTAATCTCTAAAATACCCGTTGTTTTTTCACCTTACCTAGTGCATTCTCCGCCGCTTGCTTCTCCGCGTCTTTCTTACTGCGCCCCCTCCCTTCTCCATATACTTTCTCACCTACAAACACTTGAGAAATAAATTGAGGGTCGTGCGGCGTTCCTCCCGCTGAGACAGTAACGTATTTTGGAGGCGTGGGAGAAATATTCGTCTGTACCCATTGCTGAAAACGATTTTTAGAATCTACAGTAACAACTGACAAAACAGAACTTTCTGGTACTAAATCAAACAAAGGTTCCACGCAAGCGCGGACTGCTTCAATATCTGAATTGTTATCTAAATAGTAAGCACCAACAACAGCTTCAAAAGTGCTACTCATTAAATTAGGATTGTGATAACCACCACCTAACATTGCACCTCTTCCCAACCGCATTCTCAAATCTACACCTACTTCTATCGCAAATTTTGCTAATTGTTTCTCATCTACTAATGCGGAACGTCTACGAGTTAATTCACCTTCTGGCATTTGGGGATGACGACGATAAAGATACTCGCCACTTAAAAAAGTAAGTAACGCATCACCCAAAAATTCTAGCCGTTCATTATCTTCACATTCTCCAGGGTTTTCGCTCACATAAGATCGGTGAGTAAGCGCACGGCGCAATAAATTGTCATCTTGGAATATTAGAAGTTTGTGCATTTTATCTCTGTTTTGATTGTTAACGTAATTTCTTGTAAAGACTCTAAAAACCGCCATAAGCGGTTTCGGTAAGAAAATTTTATTGAATGAACTAGATTTGATGTTTCTGTTTAGCCCTTATTCCCTGGTTCTACCAGGGAATGAGTTTATCAAGGCTCCGCCTTCATTATCTCTAATCCAATTAAGCTGCCATTTTACATTCCTCAGCCAAAAATATCTCATTATTTTCCACGAATATTTTTCCATCTTTTACGACAGCATTGATAAACTTACGAAACCTTGAAAAATTCTTTCCATCAGCTTGGCGGATAGAGGCAGATCCTGTGTAATTGGGAAATTGTTTATCATCACACATCAGATTACTGATTAAACGAAATCCTGTCTTTTTATTTTGACTCATCGCTGTTTTGATAGCTGCGTTTAAGCACTCAATAGCATCCTCGTAACTAATAGTAGATAGAACACCATCTGTATTAAGTTCAACTTGACTTGCTGGTGGCTGAGGTAATTCATCAATAAAATGAAACTTATCTGCTAATTCTGTTAGCATTTGTTTAACATTTCCTCTTTTAGCCAAAATAATGACCTTTCTCCCTAATTTTTTGAGGAGACGAACTAATTTAGCAAAATCTCCATCTCCTGAAACTATGATCACTATATCGCCAAGTAATCCTTTATCAAGATCATCAAGACAGTCAGAAATTAATTGATTGTCTGCACTATTTTTTAGAGAACAAGGAACATCAATCCAACTAAGCTTCAAAGCTGATAAATTATTTTTTAAATCAGCTTGATTTTTACAAAGTGAATTATAGTAAGTTCTTGTGCAATTCCAACATCCTTTTGATTTGGTAAAGTCTAATATCCAATTTGCTTCCTGCTCATTTAAGCAAACATTCTGATTATCCACATAAAGGGATACTGAATCTTTATGCTGGCTACTTTTTCCAGTGCAAGCGACTTGATTGTCTAGCATTGTCATATTTCCTGAGATATGGTTGACTAGACAGCATCTAATATCAACATATCTAGCGGTAGCGAAAAATACCTCAGAAGCTTCTTAAAGAGAACCTTGTCTAAGAATAGGATTGCTACCTTAACATTTATTTGGTTTCAGTCTCAGATGTAGGATTTTTCTTATCCTGTAAATCGTCAGATTATCCATTTGGATGAATACTTAGCTAAATGTCTACTTAGACACTAGGAAAGCGCATTTAATTTAATAAACACCCTTAATGCTAAATACCTTAATCATAAATACTCAGCCAAAGGGATAACCTGGCAATTTGCAGGATAAGAAAAATACTCAAATTGAGACAACTACCAACATTTTGCTTTTGATATGGTAAATATTTTTGCTGCCTAAGTCAATTATATACTTATTTTTGAACTGTCAAGGGCTGGCGACTGGATTTTTAAATATTTTTTCTGAGGTCAGCGCGATCGCACTGCGTTAGGCACGGTTGACACTATTGATTAGTTAAAAGATTGAATTATCGCCCGTGTCTAACACACCCTACAGTTAGATAAATACTAGAGAGACTCTAATATGTAAATCATTTAGCATTAATAAACCCTGATTAACTAAATTAATCAGGGTTGATACCAAACAGATATTGCTAGTTATCATCTAAATTTTGACAGTTACTTTCTTTTGCTTGCGTCGCAATAATAAACCTACACCTACAGCACTAAATGTAAGTAATGCTAAATTAGTGCTAGGTTCAGGAACACTGCTGACGGCTATTCCCTGATAGTTACCAAAATAACTATCCCCTTGAGCAGTTACAAAATACAAATCTAAATTTCCTCCAGTTCCAGGTGGTTCAAAGGATAAAACACTACCACTAGCATTCCTGAAATCAATTGAACCTCCCTCTGTACCAGATCCGAACCCATTGATATTGCTAAAGTTAACTTCACGGGCAGAAGTATTGGACGAAATAATCGTTAAAACTTCATCTATAGGCGTAGTAATATCGCTAGTGGTAAATACATCACCTGTATTCAACTCAAAGTTGAAGTTATAGTTGGGGAGATCTGATAACGAAAATGTTCCATCTCCTGGATCTCCATCAAAATTAAAAATTCCAGACCCTACTAAAGGAGAATTTACTCCGCCGTCATCAGTATTGTCAAAAATGAAATTAAAAGTTATAGCATTAGCAGCCGATTGAAAAGTAGCTATGCTAACTACAGCAGCGATCGCCGATAATAGTTTAAACCTCATAATATCTAATAAGTAACTAGGTGTAAATTAAACCAAAATGATTTAGTCAAAGAATAATTTATTCTAGTTAATGTGTCAACTTCTTGTATACATTTAATTAACCAAAACTAAAAAACTACAAACAGCCCAAATTACTCGTTAGTTTCAACCCTAGTTTGAAAAGATTTGTGTACTTCTGTGTTGAAAAATAAGGCTTTTTATTCCAATCCCTAAGCAAGCTTATTTCATACCTCTTCCCCCCTCTCTCCTCTCCCCTCCCTCCTCTCCCCTCCTCAACCCTCCCCAGACTTGGTATGCTGAAATACTGGACTAGCTAAAATTACAAAAATGCCTGCCCCTACTACTAACCCTACAATTACTGCTTTTCCCTTAACTGCGGTTGTGGGACAAGAAGCCATTAAAATAGCGTTGCTGCTAGCAGCAGTTGATCCAGGGCTGGGAGGGGTGGCGATCGCAGGTCGTCGCGGAACTGCCAAATCTGTGATGGCACGCGCCCTGCACTCATTACTCCCTCCAATCGAAGTAGTCAAAGGTTCCATTAGCAACTGCGATCCTAATAACCCTAGTGAGTGGGACGATGACCTGTTATCACAACTTGGTCACAACTCCCCCCCCATCAACGGAGAGAGTAATGAAGTTGACCTACCCACAGAAGTTATCCCTGCCCCCTTTGTGCAAATTCCTTTGGGAACCACAGAAGACAGACTAATAGGTTCTGTAGATGTAGAAAAGTCTGTCAAACTTGGGGAAACAGTATTTCAACCAGGATTATTAGCGCAGGCAAATCGTGGTGTTTTATATATAGATGAAATCAACTTATTAGATGACCAAATTGCTAATTTGCTGCTCACAAGCTTAACTGAAGGGCGTAATCAAATTGAGCGGGAAGGCATTAGTTTTCAGCATCCCTGCAAGCCGTTATTAGTTGCCACTTATAACCCAGAAGAAGCCCCACTGCGAGAACATTTACTCGATCGCATTGCCATTACACTTTCAGCAGATGGTGTATTAGGTTTGGATGAACGAGTACAAGCTGTAGATCAAGCAATAGAATACTCTAGATCTCCCCAAGCATTTTTAGCGCAATACGACGAAGAAATTGATAACCTCAAAACCCAAATTGTCTTAGCGCGCGAATGGCTCAAAGATGTCCAAATTACTAGCGATCAAATTGCCTATCTAGTTAATGAAGCAATTCGTGGAGGTGTGCAAGGACATCGTGCAGAATTATTTGCTTTGCGGGTAGCGAAAGCAGCAGCAGCTTTAGATGGACGCAATAAAGTTAATGCTGATGATTTGCGTCGGGCTGTGGAGTTGGTAATTGTACCTAGAGCAACAGTTGTACAAACACCGCCAGAAGAAACACCCCCACCACCTCCGCCACCACCACAACCGCAAGATCAATCTCCACAAGAACAAGATCAGCAGGAAGATCAAGAAGAGGAAGAAGATAATTCTGAACAACAAGAACAAGAAGCGCCTGATATTCCCGAAGAATTTATCTTCGATCCAGAAGGTGTGATTATTGATGAGGATGTACTTTATTTTGCCCAGCGATCGCAAAGACAAGGCAAATCTGGTAGTCGTAGTTTAATCTTTTCTGAAGATCGCGGACGTTACGTTAAACCAGTATTACCTAAAGGTAAAGTAAGGAGAATTGCTGTTGATGCAACTCTCCGCGCTGCTGCACCTTATCAAAAATCTCGCCGTCAACGTCAACCCAACCGCAAAGTTATTGTTGAACAAGGTGATATCAGAGGAAAGCGGTTAGCTAGAAAAGCAGGTGCGTTAGTTGTATTTGTAGTTGATGCTTCTGGTTCAATGGCGCTTAACCGGATGCAATCAGCGAAAGGTGCGGTAATGCGACTACTAACAGAAGCTTATCAAAACCGTGACCAAGTAGCATTAATCCCATTCCGAGGAGAACAAGCAGAAGTACTTTTACCCCCTACTCGTTCTATTGCTTTAGCTAAATCACGTTTAGAACGTTTACCTTGTGGCGGTGGTTCACCTCTAGCGCATGGTTTAACGCAAGCGGTGCGCGTCGGAATGAATGCTCAAATGTCTGGTGATGTTGGTCAGGTAGTGATTGTGGCAATTACTGATGGACGAGGTAATATTCCTTTAGCTCGTTCTTTGGGTGAACCAATACCTGAAGGAGAAAAGCCAGATATCAAAGCAGAATTGTTAGATATTGCTACAAAAGTTCGTGGCGTAGGCATTCAGCTTTTAGTAATTGATACGGAAAATAAGTTTATTTCCACTGGGTTTGCTAAGGAATTAGCGAAACAAGCAGGAGGTAAGTATTACCACTTACCTAAAGCTACTGATCAAGCGATCGCACAAGTTACTATGGGTGCGATCGCGGATTTAAAATCTCGCTAAGTAAGCTGTCAGCTTTGCGATAAAAAAGCCGTGGTTTTATTTAACCACGGCTTGAAATTTTAACCTGAGATTACCCAAATCTCCGCATTAGATACAAACGATATAATTTGTTGACATTTAATCACGACTATTGATAGCAATTAATAACCGCAGAATAAACACAAACAAATTAATGTATGTCAAATACATTGATAGAGCAGCAGGCAAATACTGATCATCACGATAGGTACGGGGTAGGATGTAAAAATCTACCACAGCCACACCTGCAAACAGAAACACACCAAAACCTGAAATGGCAATTTCTAACCAGGTAGGAGTGTAGATGCCAAAAACGGAAAATAGCAGTTGACCCACCAAAACAACCAGCAAGGCAATCACACCAAGCTGTATAGTTTTCGTCAACGCCATACCGTCTTGATCGGACAAATTAGAACCAATCGGTCGCGCAAGGATAAAGGTAACGCCACAGCCAAGGGCAGCTATAGCAATTCCTCCAATACCAACGCCCCTAGTCCCTAAAGCAACAAAGACTAAACCACTCAGGGTATAGCCGGATAGTAAACTGTAGGTAGCCAGAAGGGGTAATGCAACGCTGTTTTTACCGCTTTCGGCAACGCCACGAGCCACGAAGAACAGAACGAATTCTGCAATCAAAGCAACCCAAAATGTCGGGAAGAATATACTTGGGTTGTTAGCAATGACATTAATCCCGCCGTAAGTACCTAGAGCGGTTAATACTAAACCACCACCTACATAGGGGAGGGCATTTGCTATGACGTTACGACCAATTATCGACTGGCTTCTCGCGTCACGAATCGCTTCACGGAAGTTGCTGCTATTACTCATTTGGCTTCCTCGGAAGTTTACAAAAAGTTAACAAAAAAAACTTACTAATCATCTTGATTTTGACGTATATCCTTGCCGATTCGCTAGTGATGAATCAGCGATCGCTATTTTAGAGCAACTCAAACACCCATGTTTACTCAACAACTTAACTACTTAAATCAACAACTCTAAAGAAAAATTTCCCGATTGTAAGTTGTGTTTTGTATCTTTTTTTATCAAGTGCGTACTATCCCATTATAATTTACTTTTTTTTAGTTTGCTTGACTCTATAATCTGCCTTTTGGTTGATGCTTCCAAGCCTAAAATTATAGAATTAAGAAGGTCAAGGTAATTAAACGTAAAACTCAATTTGCGTATTTCTACGGAAGTTTATAGCCTGAGCTACGCTTAATTCAGTAAAACGACTATGGCATATATCTCTAGACATTCAGAGAATAAATTTAGACTCAAAACAAATGATTCCGCTCTTTCCTAATTCTTAAATGAAGTAGGTTCCGACCCACAGAGGCATTTTGATGATGGCGACTCAATCCCCTTCCCGCTCTAACTCAATAAATCTTTTGATTGCTTACCACCAAAATCCTTCAGTTGCACTTCGCAATCGGTTGGTGTTGATGAATGCTGGGCTGGTGCGCCAAATTGCTCATCGAATCAGCTATCAATGTGCGGAACCTTATCAAGATTTAGAACAAATCGGTTATTTTGGGCTAATCAGAGCAATCGAGCGGTTTAATCCCAATCAAGGCTGTGCTTTTAGTTCTTTTGCCGTGCCTTATATTCGTGGCGAGATTCTGCATTTTCTACGCGACAAAGGTAGTGTAGTCAAAATTCCTCGTCGTTGGCAAGAACTGCAAAAAGAAGGTCAAAAAGTCCGTCACGAGTTATTTTGTAGTTTAGGAAGAGCCCCTAGAGATGCGGAAATTGCTGAAGCACTGAATGTATCTGTTCAAGAATGGCGTGAAAGTAAGTCTGCCGCTCAAAATCGTTTACCTTTAAGTTTGGATGCTACGATTGGTCAGACAATGGATTATCCAGTGACTTTAGGAGAAACACTGCCTGATCCCCATGACCAAGCTATGCGGCATTTTGAAGAAGATAGACATCAGTTGGAAGGTGCTTTAAGTCACTTAGAAGAAAAAACTCAAGCAGCTATTGAGTATGTGTTCTTGCGTGAGTTACCTCGCAAGGAAGCAGCAAAGCGGATTGGTGTAAGTCCGATGACAGTAACACGCCATCTGCAAAGAGGAGTTGAGCAGTTAGTAACGCTTTTGCAAGCTCCGAATGCAGAGCGTTTGGCTAGTTGAGGTGAGCGATCACTTAATATAACTCTGGAATTAATTATGGTTGTCAACTGATTATAATATTTATTAACAAATTACAAATCCCAAAGCTTAAAGCTTTGGGATTTTGGTTTAAAAGTTTAGTAATTAAGCTTGCTTTATACACGGGCAAAATCTGATCTTGCACCGATGGTAGATTGATTCTTCGTCAACAAACGAGTTGACTATCAAATGCTATTTAGGCAAGTTGGAAATGGCGCTTTTTTCGTTGTTCTAGATCTCGCAAAATTTCAACGACCAGTTGCGCCTGTTGTGGGGTGAGTTTATTTACTGCACTACCCCAAAGCCTGATTAACTCATCCTGGTGAGTATTATTGCTAGAAACAACAGCCATAGTTGACTACCCACTATGATTCATTCCTTCAGCATACATCACCATCAAAACGTATGCCTACGGATATATACTTAAAAAACCGCTTATGATGTATATATTTGCTACAAAAATTGAGCCTCCATAGCCCACCTTTCTTAGCCTGGGGCTGAGATTTTCTTCACCGTGTGCCACTCCAAGCAATGGGAGGGCTACAGTATGAAACCCACGATTCAGCACTGGCAGTGGTGCGTGTTTCTTCATCAAGAACTTTAACAACTTTGTTATAGATGTCTTCTGCCTGCTGTAGTGAATCACCAATACTGGTTAATCCCAATTTACCAAACTCAGATAAGCAACCCATTAGATGAAAAACTGTACCTGTTTCAGTACTGGTATCAAAGTGCAATCTGTGGTGTGCAATGATATCCATCAAATCATTAGGCAACAAACCTCGATAGCGTTCTTTGTGCAAGTTATCAGAGGCAACATAATATTTGGGACGACCTTGTTGGCTATAAAACAAACCAGTGGAAAGGTCATAACGACCATTAGTTAAAAACTTTAAAGTCATAAACGGATGGGTAGTGCCACCTTTACGCAGGTTGATTTCTATAGCTTGCAGATCCCAGTCTGTATTACCCTGTTTATCTGTATGACGCACCGCCATAAAATCTATACCGAAGCGTTCTAAAGCACCTTTTTTAGCTAAATTTCGCCCAATTTGTAATCCTAAATCTTGTAAGCGTAAGCGGTAAGTTTCATCGGCTGGAAATTTACAACCGAGAAAAATTTGACCATCTGGCCCACCTAATATTTGGTCGTGAGTTGAAAGAATTTCAACTTCTCCTTGAGGTGTAATGCGACCTTGTACACTAGGCGATCGCTTTTCTTCTCCTTCAACAAATGCTTCTACAATTGCTCCTAATTCTGGTATCCGACTAGAAAAATTTGACCAAGTTTCTGCTTTAGCTTGAAACCCTAATTGATGGAAGCGATCGCGGATTGCTATTACCCGTTCTGCATGGTTAGCTTTACCTGGAACTAGGTTTTCTAGCGGTCTAAGATCCAGAATTGCATTTCCTTCACCAGAAAATCCTTCGTTAAGTTTAACTACTATTCGCTGCAAGTTTGGTTGGCGTTCCCACAAATCTGCTGCTGCTTGGGCTAAATCCTGTTCATTCCAAACTCTCTCGCTACCATCAGGAAGGGGAACACCGCACTCAGCAAAAATTTGGCGACTGCCACTTTTAGTACCCCAATACAACAATTCTGGATCAAGTGCAAATAAAGGTACTTCCAGTTTTACTGCCAAATCTCGCTCTAATTCGGTAGAGTTATAGCAAATCATGAAAGAATTATCTGGTCGTAATGCTTTGCGTATGCGCTCCATTAAGCGGGGACGCTCTAAAATTTTTTGTGTTAGTGGTTTGAGAGAGGAATCATAGGTAGAAAATAGCAGCAAGCGATCGCGTGCATGGGAAAACGGAATTCCTGGTAATAGTTGTAAATAGTAATCAATTACTATTGGTGGCAAAGGCTGAGAAGTAACATAAATTAGCCTGGTGCGGGGATTCCACAGGCGAATTAAAGAAAACAGTAACCTTTCTTCATAATGAATTTGACCCTCAATTTTTCTGAGTTCTCGCTGATCTAAACTCACCGAGGGAATAACTAAAATATCACCGTCACTGTCTTCTAATCCATCAAGGCTTTGCCAGCGATTGCGTAGCTGTGCTTGCAGACGTTGAAACTGTTCCACCTGTTGAGAGGAAGAATGACTCAAAACTTGCTCAACCATGTTCTCCCCCTTATACAATTAACAATTAACAATTAACAATTAACATCAAGCTTAAGCAAAATTACAGAGGCTTAGTGTTCCATCTCCTGCACCGACTTAGGAACCGCAGCCGTTAATACTTCATTGCCTTCTGCTGTTACTAATACATCATCTTCGATCCGAATACCAATTCCTCGCCAACGCGGATCAATCTCCGGTTGTCCTTCAGCAGGTTGTAAATCCAATCCAATATAAATACCTGGTTCTACAGTAATTACATTACCAGGTTGTAAGGTGTACCAAGTTTCTTCCCCATGTTTGTATACACCTGCATCATGGACATCTAAACCTAACCAATGTCCTGTACCGTGCATAAAGAATGCTCTATGTTTTTCCTCTTCGATTAACTTGTCTATTTCACCAGCAAGAAGTCCTAAATTAACTAAACCTTCAGTAATTACCCGCACAGCAATTGAGTGAACATCCTTATAAGTATTACCAGGTTTAACTTGTGCGATCGCACTAAGCTGTGCTGCTAAAACAAGCTCATAAATCGCTTTTTGTTCTGGTGTAAATTTACCACCTACAGGAAAGGTGCGAGTAATATCGGCGTTGTAATAATCATAAGCACAACCAGCATCAATCAGTAGTAAATCCTGATCTTTTACCTGACAATTGTTTTCAATGTAGTGCAGTATGCAAGCATTCGCACCAGATGCCACAATTGAAGGATACGCTGGCCCCATTGCCCCCCGCAAGCGGAAAATATGTTCTAATTCTGCTTGAATTTCATACTCATAACGTCCTGGTTGGGTAAATTCTCGTGCATGATTGTGTGCTTCTACTGAAATAGCCGCAGCTTTACGCATTAAATCTAACTCGGCATTTGTTTTTACCTGCCGCATTGGGTGGAGAATTAATGATGTATCTGCGATCGCAATTGGGCCTGTCCCACGCTTAGGATAACCTGCCAGCAAGCTTTGCCAGTGTTTGATGATCGTATCGTTGAAAGTGCGATCGCGTCCTATATGGTAGTAAATCTGATCTGCCTTTTCTAAATACTCAGGTAACTTTTCATCTAGTTCCGTAATCGGATAAGCTTCATCTGCACCAAAAAATTCCTTTGCACCTTCCACACCAACCCGATAACCAGTCCAGATTTCTTTTTCCCGTTCCTTGGGTTGGACAAATAAAATAAATTTGTGTTCTTTATGGTGAGGCGCTAAAACTGCTACTGCTTGCGCTTCATTAAAACCCGTCAAGTAAAAGAAATCACTATCTTGGCGAAAATTATACTCAACATCATTGTGCATCACAGCTACAGGCGCACTGCGGAATATCGCAGTTCCGTTGCCAATTTTAGCCATCAACTGTTCACGACGCTGGCGGTATTCTGTTTGCATAGCTACTAAATTTTTATTTTGAACTGTCAATTTTGAATAATGAGCCTAAATAATTCAGCTAACTCCAGCTTATTAATTTATTAATATTACTGTTAAGTAGATAACTTACAGCACTTTGCATCTCAATGTAGTACACCCCTGTCAAACAATCCAGCAACTTCGGAGAGTAGGAAAGGGCAGTGCAGGTGAGGTATTTATATGCTCCTCCTCCTCTCTCCTCCCCCTCAGCAAGGGCAACGCGGGTGGGGTATTTTTTTACTTGTTGACTAAGCTGCAATCTGCTGTAAGTTGATTTTTACCCACCTACTTACTAAAATTTGTAACTTAAAACTCGAATCACTGTGCCATTCTTAGGTAAATCAGTTGGCTTAATTGCGAGCTTGTCACTATTAACCTGACGGACTGAAGTTTTATCCCTCAACTGCAAGAAATTATCTACCGAAGCAAGATCGCAACCATTGGCATTAGCCGCTTTTGTCAGGTATTGAGTAGGAATTACTACTTTAGGATTGAGTGAGGTAATTGTCTGATTTGCCTCTTGAGGATTATAAACTTTAATACCTCCTCCAACTGGAATCAGCAGTAAATCTGGGCTACCCATCAAAATTTTCTGCTCATCATTAATTGGTGCGGCGGCTCCTCCCAAGTGTAAAATATTAATTCCTGCTTGTTGCCAGCGCCATGCTACATTGGTGCCAAACTGCCTACCACCAGTGCGATCGTGGTCAATCCCAATACCTTGAATTTGTATGCCCTCAAACTCATAGGCTCCAGGTTCATATATAATCTTGGGATTTCCAGGTAAATCTTTTACAGATCCTTCATCTAATAGCAAACTGCTAATTAGTACCAAATCAGCAGCTACTTTAGCTGAACGATATTTAGCCGTACACCCCAATTTCTCAAAAGGATTTACTAAAACTCGCTTACCATTGCTAGTAAACAAAAAGCAGCTATGCCCTAGCCATTGGACTGTAAGAAAATTATTTGTCTGCGCTTGATAAGTCTGTAATCCAGAAACCAAGCCTGTCCCTACTACTGTCAGCAAACTTGCCCCAGCATAGCGGATCAACTGTCGCCGTTTCATCATCAGTTGTAAGTTGTTAAAGCAATTAGTAACTAGCAATTAGCCATTAGCTTGAGCAATCTGTAATCTACCATTTAATGTGATAATTACAATCAATTGAGGCGCTCTTGCTAATAATTAACAGCTAAGAGCTTATTGCTGGAACTGGGAGTGATTCCAAAAAATTCCGCAATAACAGTTTTCCTGAAGAAGTCAGGATACTCTCTGGATGAAATTGGACTCCTTCAACGTGCGGATAGTTCCGGTGTCTTACACCCATAATTGTGCCATCGTCAACCCAAGCAGTGATTTCCAGAATATCTGGACAAGTTTGCCGTTCAATTACCAAACTATGATAGCGGGTAGCAGTAAAGGGATTTTCTAAGTTACGGAAAACACCAACATTTGTGTGATAAATTTCTGAAGTTTTACCGTGCATTAAAATTGGAGCAGAAACCACTTTTCCGCCAAATACCTGACCAATACTTTGATGCCCCAGACAAACACCTAAAATCGGTACTGTTGCTCCTAATTGTTGAATTATCTCTAGGGAAACACCAGCATCTTCTGGACGACCTGGCCCAGGAGAAATTACAATTCCATCTGGTTGCAGCTTCCGAATTTGCTCCAAGGATATTTGATCATTACGGTAAACCTGAATTTCACTAGCAACAGGCAACTGATTACCCAATTCTCCTAAATACTGTACCAAATTGTAGGTGAAGCTGTCATAGTTATCAATAACAAGAATCAATTATTCTAACTCCTTTGGCAATCTGCCAAAAAACTAACGGCTAATTGCTTTTCTATTGTTAAATTTATCTAGCACTTGTTTCATACAAGTTTAAGTTTAAGAGAATTGTTGAGCTAAAATTAGCCTTTTTAATCTTTTTATATTAAAATGCCGATTTGATCGCAGTTAACAGTGGTGGTAGCAGCAGTGAACCTGCTACTAGCAAAGCTGCTAATGCTGAAATTAGCACCGCACCTGCGGCACAGTCCTTAGCAATTTTGGCAAGTTCATGGTATGACTGCTTAACTGTTAAGTCAACAACAGACTCTATTGCTGTATTTAATAATTCTAGTGCCAGCACAAGTCCAATTGTGATCCCAATTATAGATATTTCTATTGGTTTTAAATGCAAAACTATGCCTAAGCTAATTGCCACCACGCCAATTAAGGTGTGTATCCGAAAATTACGTTGTGTGATAAAGGCATAGCGCAATCCAGCCCAAGCATATTTAAAACTAATTAGTAAGTTGGGAGCAATTTGCCATGCTAAATCACGGTTGGGTGTAGCCATTGATTCAGATAGCTCTGAGGTAAAAATTGAGAGTTCTTCAGATATATCAGGTGTCTTGATAGATGTAAAAGGAATGACTGACTGATCTAGCTTCATAACCATAAACCGTACCTCCAGTAGTAATCAAATAATTTGTAATAAAACTTATCGTACAAATTGTAGCTGAGATGTCTATAGAAATGAGATATTCAACCCAACTGCTGAGAGCAAATTTTCTTGCTGATTTAACATTCTGAGCAGGCTAGGTTCATCAGGATGATCCCAGCCGATTAGATGCAGCAAACCGTGAGCAGCTAACCATGCTAATTCTGTTGTTAATGAATGCCCCTGTTGTTGAGCTTGCCGTTGGGCAGTATCAATTGAAATCACAATGTCGCCAAGGTATAGCGGCATGGATTCCAACAACTCAATTGGCAGTTGAGGGTAGTCTACTTCCAGAGCAGCAAAAGCTAAAACGTCTGTAGGCTGATCTTTTTGACGATACTGGGCATTGAGAGATTGAATTTCTACATCATCAGTTAAGCGGAGGCTAAGTTCATAACCTTTAGCTGCTGGTAATTCTGTATACAAAGTTTCTAGCCATTGTTGAAACCACTTTTCCCAATTTTCATCTGTAATAACGCTGCTGGATGTGTCAGAGCTAACAGTTTCCAATGGAAAATTTTTGTAGAAACAATCTTGTACAGTAACTTCTACTTCCACCATTTTGAGTCTCCCTAGCTTAATGCCCTGTGGCTAACGAGTAAGATAGGCTAGACCGATAAGGACTGTCAAAAGACCAACGGTTGTCAAAAAGAAATGAAACAGAGAGGTGCCACGCTTACGCACCATGTTTCGCATTGCTAATTTGACATAACTTGCTTGGGGCTGTTGTGCCGCTGATTCCGATTCAGTAGTTGTAGCATCAGAGGTTGATGGTGTTGTTTTAGATACCGAGGATGAATTGCTCATAAATAATAGGGGACTGCTTGATCTCAAAAAATTGTAGGAGTAGCTGCTGTTATTAAATTACTTTTTAGAAAAAATATTTGCTCAACCTGTTGTTTTGGTGGATGTTGGGCTACAACTGCGCCAACCAAACCTCAGACAAAATTAGGCGTTGAACTATTAAGTAATATTTCCCTAACAAAAGTAGTTTGGAGTTGGTTTAAATAACTACTCATTTAATGTAACAGCTTGTATCAAATTAGTTGGTAGGGGGGTGGGTATTGCCCCCCCTAAAAGCTTGCGATTAAACATCTCGTTTCAAACAATGTAGAGACTTACCACGGTACATCTCTACAAGGGTTATAGGCAAAGCACCTTTAATTTCTGGAGGTGCCTATTAGGTTAATTGATTTTCCTGACGCAGGTAGGCTTCAATAAATAAATCGAGTTCGCCGTTAAGGATGTCTGTAACAGCAGTGGTTTCCACACCAGTGCGTAAGTCTTTGACTAACTGGTACGGATGGAAGACGTAGTTACGGATTTGGTTACCCCAAGCTGCTTCTACCATGTCGCCTCGAATTTCGGCTACTTCTTGAGCGCGTTGTTCTTGGGCAATGATGAGCAGTTTGGCTTTCAGGATAACGAGGGCTTTTTCTTTGTTTTGCAGTTGGCTACGTTCTTGGGTACAGCGCACGGCAATGCCTGTGGGAAGGTGAACAATTCGCACGGCTGTTTCAACTTTATTAACGTTTTGTCCACCCTTACCACCAGCACGGGAGGTAGTGATTTCTAAATCTTTATCAGGAATGTCTAGTTGCACTGAGTTGTCGATCAGTGGCATGATTTCCACACCTGCAAAGCTGGTTTGTCGCTTGCCGTTGGCATTAAATGGTGAAATCCTGACTAAACGATGAGTGCCTTTTTCTGATTTGAGGTAGCCGTAGGCGTAACGTCCATCTATTTCTAAGGTGGCAGATTTCAGCCCAGCTTCATCTCCTTCAGAAATTTCGGTGAGATGGACTTTATAACCGTGCCTTTCTGCCCAACGAGTGTACATTCTCAGCAGCATTTCTGCCCAGTCTTGAGCATCTGTACCTCCTGCACCAGCATTTATAGTTAGCACTGCTCCTTTGGCATCGTAAAGACCTGATAAAAGCTGTTCTAACTCCCAACGCTCAAGCTCTTGGTTTAAGTTGGTGATATTGGTTTGGGCTTCTTGTAGGAGGGATTCATCGGCTTCTAATTCCAGCAGTTCGATTACGGCTTTGGCATCATCTAAGCTGCTTTTCCACTGCTCAAATTGCTGGAGGTGGGATTTCAAATCGTTAAGTTCTTGCAGCGTTTGTTGGGCTTCGGCTTGGTTATCCCAAAAATCTGGTTGCGCTGCTAACTGTTCTAGATCTTGAATTTTAGCGATTAGGGCAGGAACGTCAAAGATAGTCCTGGGTTTTACCCAGGCGATCGCACAACGTATCGACTTCTCGTTTAATATCTAGTAGTTCAATCATAGGTCTGGGCTATGCAAGATGTCAGATCACACAGATGTAGATCTTAATTTTTACCTGTATTGGTTCATCTTGTGTAGAATCTAGGAACTTGTATCTTGTTCTGATTGTGCCTTGTGTCTGTTGCTAGTGCTGCCCACTGCATCAATCCCGATTGTTTGCGTCCCAATGCCCAGCCTTGGGGTAACAAGTTTTGCAATAGTTGTGGGGCAGCGCTAGAACTAAAAAATCGCTACATTCCTCTTCAGCTTTTAGGTTCAGGTGGATTTGCTACTATTTATACTGTTTGGGATTTGAAAACAAATACCGAGAAAGTACTAAAGGTATTGGTAGAAACTGCTCCCAAGGCATTAGAACTTTTTGAACAAGAAGCGGCTGTTTTAGCTAGTTTGCGACACCCTGGTGTGCCTAAAGTTGAGCCTGATAGCTTTTTTATCCAGACGCTTTCACATCCACAGGCGCGTCAGTTGCCTTGTTTAGTGATGGAGAAAATTAACGGCCCTACTTTGGCGGATATGCTGGATCAGTATCCTCAAGGTTGTCCAGAGGGGTTAGTTTTTAACTGGCTGAAGCAAGCGGTGGAAATTCTTCAGGAGTTACATAAACGTAAAATTATTCACCGCGACCTCAAACCCTCTAATTTGATGCTACGCCAAGATACACAACAACTGGTAATGATTGATTTTGGGGGGGCAAAACAAATTGGTTGGGGTCATCGTGGTAAAGGGGGGAGTTCAACACGCTTAGTTTCTCCTGGTTACAGTCCACCAGAGCAAATTTCTGGGGGAACAATTGTTCCTCAGACAGATTTCTATGCACTGGGCAGGACGATGATTCACTTGTTGACGGGTAAGTATCCTGCTGATTTGGAAGATCCAATTACTGGTAAGTTACTTTGGCGCAATCTTATTCATATCAGTGGAGATTTTGCTGATGTGCTGGATGAAATGGTACAGGCTGATGTCCAAAAACGTCCAGCTAGTGCTGCTCAAATTCAAAGAAAATTAGCTGGTATTTCAACTACGAATACTATTCCTAGTTGGGCAGCGCAAAAAGTACCTTTATCTATTTATCAAGTTGTTAGTAAGGTAATTAGCAGTTGTTGGAAACTGCTATGGGTAGTTTTTGCCTTTTGCAGCAAAGCGCTAGTAAAGACAACTTTATGGTTTTTGGAAGTTATTGCCAAATTTGTTTTAGCTTGTTTGGATACAGTTTGGGAAATGTTTTGTGGAGGAATTGGTGCATTGTTAGGTGCAAGTGCTGGGTTTGCTTTTGGCGATCGCATTTCTAATTTCATCACTCAAACACTACCCCCTGATGTTTCACAAACCCCGATAACAGTTCAACCACAGATTATTTTGTTTGCGTTAGCTGGATTAGGAACGGCAATTGGTTTAACTCTGGCAGGTGGTTTTGGGCAGCGGCGGCGTTTGTTTGAATCTGCTTTAGTTGGGACGATCGGTTATGCCTTGGCGTGGTCTATTTGGCAGGCTTTGGGGGTTTATGAATTAAGGCTATCTTTAATGGCATTGATTGCTGTTGCAGTAACTTTTTTGACTCTTGGTTTAGGTTTAATGAGTCATCATTTTGTTCATGCTTTGGTAGCGGCAAGTGGCACAGCTACGTTTTTTTATGTGTTGGTGATTTTAAAGAAGGAATTAGCAGTTCTATTGATTAGCTGGTTGTCGGTTGGTAATATTGACGGTAAGCTAGAGTTTTTTATTATAAGTATGATTTTTTTCGGATTGTTGGCAATTAGTGTGGCTTTTTGGTTGGGAATTAGTTATTACGTTTTTGTGCCTTTCTTGCGTTGGTTGGGATGGCGTTAAGAATTAAGTAAAACAACCTTAAAAAACATTAAAAATAACCCCACCCCCAGCCCCTCCCCGAAATTCGGGGAGGGGAGTTTGTTTTACGTTTAATTATGTTGACTTACTTATCAATTTACATTTTTATATAACAGCTTAATAAACCCAAATTAATTAACTCGCAATAGTAGACATCCAGAAGTGTTGAATGATAGTAAATAAGGGCAAAAAATGACCTCCAATTTGATAAACTGGAGGTAACAAAAAATTAAAAACTATTAATTTAATGATATCGAATTTCCCGCGTCTCGTCAAAAAATATTTGAGACATCTCCCAAATGATGACTATCCAGTAATGAATTCATTTTTATTTGTCTCGACTTGGTTAAGTTTTGCTCTAGATCAAAGCCAATCGAGTATGCGTTGCCTATTTAAACGACTCAATGTGCGAGGAATAGATGTAGATATTTCGACTTTTTCCAAGGCGAGTAAAGTTCGAGATCCAATGGTATTTTTTGAGTTATTCAAAAATTTAAGAAAAGAATTACAGATTGAGCAGAATAGCAATAAAAATAATCTAGCTTTGTTCCCGCTAGATTCGACGGTTGTCACATTAACAAGTAAACTTTTGTGGAATCAAGGGTATCACCAAGTTAAATTATTCAGTGGCTTAAATTTATTAACAGCAGAGCCTGAAGGAATTTTCATTCATTTTGGTCAAGGTCACGATAGCAAATATGGGAGTAATACGATAGAAGCAACGCCCAAAAATGGAGTCGGTATCATGGATAGAGGATTTGCGAGTTTAGAAAGAATTAGAAAGTTATTTACTATAAAAGACCGTTATTTTGTCTTAAGAATTAAGAATAATAGCAACTTAGAAATGCAGGAGAATGGTAACTTTGTCATGGGTGCGGGAAATGATAAATTTGAAGTTAGAGATGTGAGTTTCTGCGATATAGAAGTTCATCATGAATTTCGGTTTGTGACTAATTTACCCGTTGCCGGAGAATTGGGAATTAGTAATGAAGAAATTAGCGACTTTTACCGATGCCGATGGCAGATAGAATTATTCTGGAAATTCTTAAAGATGCATCTTAAGCTTGACCGTCTGATTACCAAAAATGTCAATGGAATTCAAATCCAAATCTATACCTGTTTAATCGCTTATGTTTTACTGCAACTGGTGAAAATACCAAAAGAGTTTGGTGAAAAACTATTAGACAAGCTACGTTATCTCCAAGCTTTTATGTGTGAAAATATCAGTTATGTTCATTGGTTCCAAAAAATAGTTTTCTGTTGACAAATTTGGTCTTTTGTAGGCGTAGTGTATCTAGTTTTAGGGATAGATTACCTGTACGTTCAACATTTCTGGAGCTTGACATATACGACCATCTTAAGTTAAGAAAGGAGAGTTACCATCTGTTCATGCTTGTCATATGAGCAGGTGAAGCAGTCACACGACTGGTATAAAAGGACAAAAAATCATGCCTTCACAAAATAGTGGCGCTGACATTCAGGGACGCTCACCTAAGCCTTCTGTTGACCTCGCTACAGTTGTAGATTTACTAGCTTCAGCTATTTCTCCCAGCAATAACACGGGTAAGGTTGATGATCCAGACCCCAAAAACAGACAGGCGTTTATTTTCGATCCGCAAAAACAACGCTTAAGGGTCTGTACTTCAGCAGTTTTGAGAAGGTTGTTTGCAGACAAAGACTTTCAACAAGCTTTCGATTTATCTCAAAATGGTGGGTTTATTCAAGATTTTTCCCACCCTGCATTCGGAAATAGAGCCAAAATTGGTGGATGTTTAGCTGAGGATAATGCCAAAAGGCTACCTGCTGCTACAGATAAGTTAATTTCTGCGATAGACGAAGCACTCTTATCAGCACTACCAGAAGAAACTTCATTAGCAAAACTGCTATTAGATCAACCAGTAAAGCATCTCAATCAACTTGCAAAAGTTGCTGGTACTGCTTTCAAGGATCAAGCTAATACTGCTAACCTGATACCGATAGCCTTCCCCAATCCAGATATTCAGCCCAATAATCAACCCAAATTTGTAGCCAAAGTAATTTCAGCATTAGAAACAATCGAGGCTAATAATTATTTTGAGCAAATGTGCAGTGCTGTGAGGACTCATGCAGAAGAGCAGCTTGATTGGGATGAAGATGATATTGAGAGTGCGATCGCTAGTTTAACAGGAGAAAAAGAAAAACAAGACAGTCAGCTTAATCGGTTTTTAAACTTCTTAGATGATGAAGCATTAGCGCGAGTTAGGCTGAATACTACCTTCCAAATAATGGAGGAGATTGCAAAGTCTGCCCAAACTAGCAAAGAACTGAACCCTCAACTATTGGCAGAATACGTCAATCGAGTAATTCATTTAGTTACATCTGCAAAACAAAACGGATATACAGTCAATTTAGCGGCTCACTTTGGGATAGCTGCGGAATTTGAGTTGCAAGATTACTTAAGCAAAGCAACTTTTTATTATTGTCTACCAGTTTGGGCAGAATCTAAAACCCAACTTTTTGAAAAAAAAGTCAGAAATCAAACAAGCAACAGTTTTGGTGTTGCCCGTGAAGTTACTTATCGCTTTCGTGTTAATGGCAAAAATCCAGAATTTGGTAAACCAGCTTTTGAAGCAAGACTTCAAAGAATTAAAGACGAGTTACTCCCAGAGGAAGAAACAACAACTCAACAACCAGGAAAAATCTGTCGCTGTTTGGCAGAATTAATCTTTCTAGCTATTGTTGTACCTGGAAATAATCAAGAAACCATACCCAACTCAACGCCTGAACTTCTGGCATTCCTAAAGTCAGAAGGAAGGGAAGGTATCCGTCAACTTATACAAAATTTACTGGAACGAGCCGAATCAATGGAAAAAATTGGTACAGCTTTGATTTCCATACTTCGCACACAAGGTCAAACAATAATTGCTCAAGTTCAACGCCGTTCCACTCAACAATTTATCTGTGTGAAGCGAAGTGTTATCGAGTGGTCGCGGTTAGAAGGTGCTGAACCAGGAGTGCGAGATCTACTGGTAGGTGCGTCACAAGGTGGGCGCGAACAAGTGGAATGGTTCAAAAATATTGAAATTTGCGATAAGCCAGAAACACCAGGACTATTATTTTCTGTCAAAGTAACAACTGAAATTTCAGAACACAATCTAGCAATTGATGGAGACGCTTATAAAATTCAGGCACAGCGATTATTACCAGAAAAGCTACTCCAAATTTGTTGGGTTCCATATCATTCCGAAAAGAGAGAAGATGGACAATGGACATATAAACCATCTGTTAATGCGTTGGTAGCTAAAGGGTGGGTTTTACCAGCAGCAATTCAAATTGAATATGAAACCAAAACTCTGGCAACTACAAAACAAACTGATCAAAGTAAACAGTTACACGCCGCCGCCGTATCAGCCTTTTCTGTATTAGTATACTGCTGTTTATGGCGAATTATTCATACACTGAAACAAGGCAATAATGGTGAAAGTATTGACTTTACTACTTTGATGCTGCGACTGCAAGAAACAGGTAGAGAAAGTGAAGAAAATAGTAGCGGCGAATCCTATGTTTATGCTGCTGCCCAAACGTTAGAAGCCATCCTAGCTGAAGAGACCAGTATCAGAATGCAAGGTATTGTCCTGGGGAATATCGCTAAACAAACTAAAGAAACACCCTGGATTAAAAAAGGCATTTTTAATGCTTTGTTAAGCGCATTTCCCCTCATCATTAGTACGCAAAATACTCCAGCAGAACCCAAGATTGGTTTAATTTCTTATGCTACTCGTCCTTGCAATGAGACAACATTTCTAAATGAAGATGAAAAAAGTTATCTTTTTCTGACTCAAAGTTATATTGCGACAGCCGTTAATGAACCATTTTGCGGGTATAAAATTCGCAGTGAGAGAATGCAATCTGATGTGATTGATTCTCCTGAACAGTTTAAGAAACAGCGATTAGTACAAGAAGAAATTGCTTATCTAAAATCGCAAGGTTGCCAGCACATTATTTTACTATCTCATGCCTATGGAGGTCGGAGAATTAATCGAGTTGCCGATTACAATTCCTCTTTGAATCCAAAAGAATTTATGGAAGAGGTCTATAAAAATTTTCCTGATCTGACTATTTACACTATGTTACAGGATGTATTTCCAGCAACAAGATTGCACTCGCGCGATCTCAAAAATGAAGAATCTGGATTTGAAATCCCCCGTGCCGAAAATCATACAAGCTTCGTCAATTCCTTGAAAATCATACGCGATCGCGATATTATTCCGGTATATACTTTTGCAACACTTCATGCAATTGAACAGCAAAATCGCCCGCAATCAGGTTTTTGTGTCTATTTCTTAGTCTCAGATAGTCGAATTAGCAGTATTAACTGGACTGAACGCGCTCGTCAGCATTTAATTAATCCAGAGCAAGATTCTAGTATTCATCCCTGCTTAATTACAGTATTGCGAGGATTGCATTTTATCGAAGCTGAACAAGGTGTTAAAGGTGCTAAAAAAAATGTCACAGATGGACAACTCATGCCAGTATTAGATCCGTTTAGTTGGATTTCGCCTACTACTGTTGAAGGTGCTGGAGAAGTTTTAGTTTTAAAAAATCGCCGCAAGGGAAAAGTATTACTTAGCTATCCTGCTTTACTTACTCATGTTTCTCAAGTCTTGCATCGGAGGAAATGATGCAACCGTCATTTTTAGAATGGGCATCCATTTGTGGACAAGTATTTGAAGTTGCTGTCAAACGGGGCGTTCTCCAAAATTTAATTCATCAAAAATTACTTGATAATCAGCATCCAGTTCTACAGCCTTGGCAAGAAACCAAAAATGGTCAAATATCTCATCAAATGCTGAAAAGCCTGAATCTGACAGATCCAAATGCCAGAGAATGGGCAGAAACAATGGTGCGTCATCTTTTGGTATTTGGGTATGGTTTAGGCTGGACTGCAATGCAGGAGTGCCTCAAGCAAAATCGGGTTCGCCAACCTAAGCTAGAAGCAATTTGGTGTCCGTTGACGCTGCCGGGGCAAAAGATGCAACAGGATGAAGAAATTCAGGAAACTGCACAAGCATTTAAAGCAGCTTTTAACTTATCAGGGTCGCCAGACGCTGCTTTACTAAAACAAGGACAACCTGCCAGAGCAGATTTTCTCCTGTGGTTATCCAGTGAGCAAAACGTAGAAGGTATTTCTACAAGAGAAGTTAGGAAAAAAAAACCTCAAAAGTTTGCCAACTTCATTCTCTGCTTGGAGTTTTCTTATAATGCACCTGCAAAACTGGCAGACTTTAGTAGCGAAACTGCCCATAGAGAAGAAATTGCTCGTTATGCTCGCTATATTGATTCGCGGGGAGTTTTCTCTAGAGTTTGTGCTGAGGTAGAAGGGGAGGAGTTTTCAATATCTTCAAAGCTGGCGGGTCATCTATTTGCATTCAGTGGCTCAGATAAACCATTATTCAAACTGTGTCAGGCATCATCTTATACTGAACGCTTAATACATCTGCTGCAAACTTGCGGGCGTTTGCAGGAAGCTTGTAGCACCAGAGCGATCGCAGTTACATCTAATGGCTTTGAAAGCCTAGCAGCTTATTTTATCGGACAGCAGCCAGAACCAGACCCCAGAGCCAGGTTGATGAAATCATTGGGCGAAGCATATCAAAAGGCTAAGAAACTGGGTGATGATGGCTCAAGTGAACTGGAGCAAGAAATTGGTGTAGTTTTTAATAAATTGCTGGGAGGGCTTCCTACCCATTTTAAGGAGCAAGCCAAAATTCTTCGCAAATTACCGAATATAGGCGGACATCTTCACTTTCTGTTTAAAGAAAATGTAGAGGGATTCTACAACTCAATGCAGGGTGTGCCACGGGAGGATGCGATCGCTGCTATTGAGGAAACAGCAGAACTAAAAGAGTTTTTTGGCTCAAATCCTCGATTTCATTTTATTGAAGCTCTCAATGAGCTTAAGTTAAACAAAGAACAAATTCCGTTGCGAGACGTACATAAAGCAGCAGTTGTTGCTGGTTTAAATTCTGCTCAAACAGGTAAACTGAATGCGATCGCCTTAGAGGGAAACCCTGGGATTGGTAAAACGACTGCGGTGGTAGAGTTTCTCAAGCAGCAGTCTGAGGGATTTATGTTTCTTTATCTCAGTCCGCGAGTAGTGATTAATCGCAACGTCACGGCGGAACTTGCTAGAGAAAACGGTAAAGCTACTGGTATATCGACCTTAACGAGTAATTCTACTTTAATTGCTTCAGCTTCCGAGTGGTATAAACAACAGGTAGAAACAAACGGCTGGAAAAATCGCTTGATTGATAGTGCTGTGGTAGTGGATGGGGTAGAAAATATCAAGCATCCTGATTGCAGTACAGTGTTTGTCACTCCTGAGCAAGAACGTCAAATCGAGTGTGATTTTCCTTACTCAAATCGCTTTAAGCGATCGCTATCGGAACGGGAAGACAGTTTGCACTCACCCTCACGTCCAGGGGTATTACGTACCTTAGCAACTTCTGCCCGCAAATTGCTGGAAGTCAACCCAAAAGTTAATCGTTTGGTCATTACCGCCGCTACTCAAGGCTACCGCTCACTTGACCAAAAGACTACAGTTGATTGCCTCAAAAATTTGTTTAGTAAGAAAGCTAATACAGCACCTGGAAAAAATGAACGTTTAGCTTTTGGAGCCAAAATTCCAACTATTATTGCAATGGTTGATGAACTAGCTGGCGATGGTGCAGGCGCACTTTTTGTACATGAACTCGCTAATTTGCTGCACGAACAGTTTATTGAACCATTTCAGGGTAGTCAATCTCCATTTAAAGTTATTCTCATTGTTTCAGATGCTTCACTAAGTAATGAAGTAGTTCTCAATAATTTTCTCAATTCAAAAGATAGTGAGCCTGACAAAGTATTAATTAGTAAAAGTCAGGGTGAAGCAGCATTTCGGGTAACAGGAACTTATACAAAAGCTGGGTTAAAAAAATACCCAACGCTTCACATAATGACCAATAGTTATCCCGCCTCTAAACTTGATATCGACTACAGTATTCGTCTTTCACCGATTACACCAGGATTAACCAGTGATGGTAAAAAGCAGAGCATTCGACAAGCAATTAGAGAGCAAGTAGAAGATGAATTACTAAGCAATGCTTATCAAGAAATTCAACACGGGTTAAAACAGGGAGCGGAGCAATTAATTTTTTTTGCTCAGGATAAAGCATTCCTGCGTCAACTAAGAGAAAAGTTAACAACTGGGAAAGATGCTCTTTGCCAAGGTAAAGAGGTAGCAGTTTTAGATCAAAGCGTACAACCTCATCAGCGATTAGAACTGGTACAAGAACCACGCCGCGACGAAATTAAAATCTTCCTGATGACTTCTTCAGGGTCGAGAGGTGTTTCTTTTCCTAAAGCAGATTGGATTATTGCTGCAATTCCTCGATTTAATATTGAAGCTGCTTTGATGGAAATTGCTCAACTAATCTATCGGGGGCGTGGAATGTATACACATCCAGAAACCGGAGAAAAAGTTTCTGGAGATAATAAAGCTAGACAATTGGTAATGCTGATCAATGATTTCATCATTATAGATGAGGATATCGACCGCTCAAGAGTATGGTTGCGTCAAGCCAGCGATTTATTGACTTTGCTGATGATGCTACGTTCTACAATTCACACCCGTATTAAAGGTGATGCTGGACTCAAAAAAGCGCGAATTGCATTTGTCCCTGTGGGTGCTATTGAGGCTGAAGAATTAATTAGTTTAATGTCGGATGATGCTCGAACTTTTTTACATGAGGCTCAAGTTTTTATTCGGGACGATCACTCTAAGGATGCTAAAGGAATTGTGGCTAAGGCAGATCAATTAATTACTCAAATTTTTTCTGGCTTAGATTTACAGGGTTTGGCAAAAGATAGAAAGGCTAGATCTTTTGTGAATTATCAGACACTAGCCGCACTGGTTACAAATGTTTCTCGAAGTTCAAGTAGATTATTGCCATCTTTAAACGATGCGCTAATTATTCCAGATTGCCTAAATTGTATCGGGCCATTTTGGATAGAGGACTGGAGCGATCGCTCATGCCAAGAAGCATTTAAATTTGAGGGATGGAAGGTTAATATTCAGGATAATATCCGCCATCTTTTAGGGCTACTGCGACGCATTTATGAAGATAAAAAATTTCCACCAAAACTTAAACGTTCAGCCAATGAACTGTATAAAGTTTTAATTCGTGAAAAAGAGCAATTAAGCGTTGAATATTCAACATTTCATGCCTTAAAAACCGAAAATTTAGCTATTAGCTTACCTCTAGATTATCCCCATTTTTGGCGCGAACAATTAGAGGATGACAGCCGAGAGCAGGTATTAGAAGACCCGCAAGCTTGGCGAACTGCTTTAGGGCGATCGCTCACTACTACTGGCTTAGTTATGCCTGTTGTACCAAAATATCGGGCATTTCCTTGGGTAGCTGTGCCAGGTCAGCAGATATCTGCGAACTTTAAAACAATTTTTGACGAGCGCTACTTTATGGCATCTGGCGAGTTGAATCTTCTCAATACTATTCTGCTTGAAGATGAACCTGAGTCAAATTTATGAAATTGATTTGATTCACTCAAATTAATCTCATGCTCTGGGATACTCACAGGATTAGAAATTTGCAGCATAATTCAACAATTGCCCAGAGATAATAGTTGGTCAGATTTTGTTCTGAGTGCCTTTACTAATTATCAAGGAAGCAGACTGAGTAAGGAAAATAAGCCGATGGATCGATTGAATTTAAATGTTCTCCAGCAGTTTTGGGCGATCGCCAAATCCTATTGGTCAGGAAATGAAAAATGGCAAGCTAGAGGGTTACTGCTAGGGGTTGTGCTGTTGCTGCTGGCTTATACGGGGTTGAGTGTGTTACTCAACAACAAGCGAGGGGCGTTGATTTCATCTCTTTCTGCCCAGGATGAGCCGCGTTTCTGGCAAACTGTGATCGTTTTCATCGGCGTGTTAGTAATTTATGCGCCTCTGTTAGCAGGATATACTTATTTGCGCGATCGCCTGAGTTTGCAATGGCGGCGTTGGCTTACTCATCGGTTTTTAGATAACTATTTTAGCGATCGCGCTTACTACAATCTGCATATCTTAGATACTGAAATCGACAACCCAGATCAGCGAATTGCGGAAGATGTTCGCAGCTTTACCCAAGAATCCCTCACTTTTTTGTTAGTGCTGGTAGAGTCTGTGTTGTCGGTAATTGCTTTTAGTAGTGTACTTTGGGGAATTTCTAAACCTCTGGTATTTTTTCTGGTATTGTATGCCTTGATTGGAACGTTGGTGACAACGGTTATATTTGGTAAACCGCTTGTCAGACTTAACTTTGAACAACTGAAAAAGGAAGCAAATCTGCGTTTTAGCTTAGTGCGAGTTCGGGAGAATGCAGAAGCGATCGCTTTTTATCGAGGAGAAGAACGGGAATCGAATCAGGTCAAAAAGCGATTTTTGGATGTGTTTGATAATGTTAAACGACTGCTGGTTTGGGAATTGAACTTAAATATGCTCACCAATGCTTATGAGTTCATTCCCTTCGTTTTGCCTGCATTAGTGGTAGCGCCTGCAATTTTTGCAGGAGAAATGGAAGTAGGGAAAGTGTCTGAGGCACAGGGGGCTTTTATCCGCGTCTTTTTCTCCCTCAACCTTGTGGTTGCCCGTTTCCAAGCTTTGACCACCTTTGGAGCCGGAATTAACCGTCTCTATACCTTTGCTCAGTTTTTAGAACAGAAAGAGTCAAATCAAGCATCCGAGGAACAACCGAAGATTCAGACAGTTGAGGCAGATCGCCTCGCAGTCGAACACCTCAGCTTGCAAACTCCTAATTATCAACGCACATTGGTAGAAGATTTATCAGTAGAGTTACCTGTTGGGCAGGGACTTTTAGTGATGGGGGCGAGTGGTTGTGGTAAGAGTTCACTGTTGAGAGCGATCGCCGGATTGTGGAATTCTGGGAAGGGTGCGATCGTTCGTCCTGAACCAAACCAGATTCTATTTCTGCCGCAGCGTCCTTATATGGTGTTGGGTACTCTCCGCGATCAATTGCTCTATCCCAATACCCACCTTGAGGTTGACGATCAACACCTGAAGCAAGTTTTAGAACAGGTAAATTTAGCGGATTTGGATGAACGATTTGGCGGATTTGATGCCCAACTGGATTGGACAGATGTTTTATCTTTGGGTGAACAACAACGGTTAACCTTCGCGCGATTGCTGTTAAATAAACCCAAGTACGCCATTTTAGATGAAGCGACGAGCGCACTGGATTTGAGCAATGAGGAAAAGTTATATCAACAATTGCAAGCAGTTGGAACTACTTTCTTAAGTGTGGGGCATCGCTCTACGTTGGCGAACTATCATCAGTCTTTGCTGGAACTTTCTCAGGATAAAACTTGGCAGATTAAACAACCTGTGGCTATAGGAAAAGAACAACCGGAATTGTTTGAACTTCCATCAACTACCTGATATTTTAAAGTGATCTGCTGAGATAACTGTTAGGAGTTGGAAAATTTTAGCAGAGATCGAAGCTATAACTGAGTCTGTATAGAATTGAGCGAACAAACAGGAGTGGGCGATGGCACGAGATCAAGTATATCGAGAAGCCGAACAGCGCATCGAAGCAGCACGCCAAGCGGGAGCCACGGAACTCGATCTCAGCCATATGGAACTGACGGAACTGCCGGAGGCGATCGCATCTTTAACCCAGTTGCAAACGCTTGACCTCTCCCACAACCGATTGACGCAACTGCCGGAGGTGATCACATCTTTAACCCAGTTGCAAACGCTTGACCTCTCCGACAACGAATTGACGGAACTACCGGAGGCGATCACATCTTTAACCCAGTTGCAAACGCTTGGCCTCTCTGACAACGAATTGACGGAACTACCGGAGGCGATCACATCTTTAACCCAGTTGCAAACGCTTGGCCTCTCTGACAACAAATTAACAGAACTACCAGAGGCTATAGATGCTCTTTTTCAGCTGAAATCACTTGACCTTATTAGTAATCAATTAACGATACTGCCAGCTTCATTTAAGAATCTAAAAAGCTTAGAAAAATTACACCTAGCCAACAATCGATTTGAGACACTACCTCAATTAATTCAGGAACTAATCAACCTGAAATGCTTAAACTTTATGGATAACAACCTAATAACGCTTCCCCAGGAGATTAGCAAATTACATAATTTAGAAGACCTTTATATTGCCGATAATCACATAACTGACTTACCTTACTCGCTAGGTAATTTGCAACGCTTGAAGAGATTATTACTGGGATGGAATGGTGGTAATCCACTCAAAGTACTCCCGCCTTTCATTCGTCACCTCAAAAAACTTGAGGATCTGCAAGCTAACGAATGCGAGTTAGAGTTTTTACCTGACTGGATAGGAGAACTTAAGTCCCTAAAGATATTAAATGTATCTGAAAATAAATTAACTGATTTACCAGTATCGTTAGGGCTACTTTCCCTGGAAGGATTTCAATCT
Source organism: Oculatellaceae cyanobacterium (assembly GCA_036702875.1). Lineage (GTDB taxonomy): Bacteria > Cyanobacteriota > Cyanobacteriia > Cyanobacteriales > PCC-9333 > Crinalium. The sequence goes on from DATNQB010000015.1 coordinate 61,472, forward strand.
TCTATAAACCCCTTTAACTCCGATCTTGCTGCTGCATGTGAACAAGGCGCTGAAGCTGTCATGCAATACCTGCGGGCAAGGATAGAGGGAGAGGTCACGCTGAATGAAGCAAAACTGATTTTAGTGGGTGAAGGAGAGGTGGGTAAGAGTTGTTTATTGGGAGCGTTGCGGGGGGATGAATGGGTGGAGGGTCGCCTCACGACCCACGGAATTGAGATTAAGCCTGTGATTGTCACCGCTCCCGATAACAGCACAGAAATTACACTGAATGGTTGGGATTTCGGCGGTCAACGGGTTTATCGACCTACACACCAATTATTTTTCAGTGCGCCTGCGGTGTATCTGGTGGTGTGGAAGCCACGGGAAGGGCCCCAACAGGGGTTTATTAAAGAGTGGATTACGCTGGTCAAACATCGAGAACCGGATGCCAAAGTGCTGGTGGTGGCAACCCACGGCGGCCCCGGACAGCGACAGCCCGATATTGACCGTCAAGAACTGATTGACCTGTTTGGCAGAGATACCATAGTTGATTTCTTCCATATCGATAGCAAACCCAATCAGGACACCCAGTGCTGCACTGGAATTGGGGAATTGAGAGAGGCGATTGCTAAAATTGCCGCCACCTTACCCGGTATGGGGCGAACCGTTCCTACCAAATGGCAAAGCATTCGGGAACTGTTGGATGAATCAGGCAAGACCCATTTACCTTACGAAGAGGTAATTGCTCTGTGTGAAGAACAAGGTCTGGAAGGATTTGCCGCTGAACTATTTGTCCGGGTTTCTCACACGCTGGGGTATTTAATCCATTACCACTACGACCCTACCCTGCGCGATATTGTTATCCTCAAACCCGACTGGTTAGCCAAAGCCATCAGCTTCGTGCTAGATGATGAAACCACCCGCCGCCGCAATGGTTTAGTAGAGTTTGACCATCTCAGCCAGTTGTGGAGCCATCCCCCATTTGCAGGTGAGCAAGGCTATCCCAAAGCACTCCATCCGGTGTTTACACGGTTGATGGAACGATTCGATCTGTCTTACAAGGTGGTGCTTGACCCAACTCAACCCAGCACCACCAGCCTAATTGCTCAACTCGTTCCCGATAATCGCCCAGAACAATTGCCCAATTGGGGCGAACAACCAGAAGCCGGAGACAGACAGCAGGTGCAAATTTGTCGCATTGTGGACGAGCGCGGACAGCTTGCCCCAGCAGAAGGGTTGTTTTATCAGCTCATTGTTCGCCTACACAAATACTCCTTGGGACGTGCCAACTACGAAAACAGCGTCCACTGGCAACGGGGATTAATGCTTGACAATGACTACAACGGTCGGGCATTGCTAGAACAGACTAGCACTGAGGTCAAAATTACAGTAAGAGCTGCTTATCCTGAATTCTTTCTCTACGAACTGACAAAAGAAGTGAAATGGCTAGTCGAACACTTTTGGGAAGGTCTGCGGTGTGAGGTGATGGTGCCGTGTATTGAACCCTGTGGAAGGAAGCAGCCAGGAACTGGATTGTTTGAAGTCCAGAAACTCATCGAAAGCAAACGCCAGGGTATGCCCAAGTTTCCCTGCATGATTTCTGGCTGTAATCAATGGCTAGACATTGATGAGTTAATGCGAAATGCTCCAACCTCACGACAGGCTCCATTTGAACAAATTCTGATTACAGGAATTGAAGAGCTAAAGTTGAATAGCGATAACCTTAGAAAGCAAATGAGAAAAGGCTTTCAGGTATTGAATGAGAATGATCGCCGCATCTTGAGCCAAGCAGATGAACGGTTTGCAGTACTGATGCAAATGCTCACCGATGAAGCCAAAGATGGGCCTCGATTGTTTAGCTTTAAGCCAATCGAGCCAGGATTTTTTGATCGCCCCAAATGGATCAGCGCTAAGTTTCAAATTACCCTCTGGTGTGAACATTCTCGCCAGCCGCTACCTGCTTTAAATTCAGCCGGAAGCAAGCAGGGAGTCTATGAGCTGGATCTGCCCCGTGAGTGGTTTGTCAAAGCAGCGCCTCTACTCAAAACCATGTCTGTCACATTGGGATTGATCTTGCCAGTCGCAGGTTCTGCCACCAAACTGATGCTGGACACCACCGACAAAGGTATTGAGGAACAACTAGATTTGGGGCAAAAAAGTCTTGAATTTGCCCTGAAGGGCAGTGATGTTGCCGTTGATTGGCAATCTAAAACCGATACTCCCGATTTAGAACACGGTGAAGCGATTCGAGCGCAAGGTGCAGTATTGCGAAAACTTCACACCCTGCTGAAGGAGAAAGACCCTGGTTTTGGCGGACTGCTGCAAGTGCAAAACAAACGCCGCGAGTTTTTGTGGGTGCATCCCCAGTTTGTGGATGAATATTAAATTTGGGGTGTTGCTCTTCAACCTGCAACCCCTCAACCCGCTCAAATTCCCGTGTACTGTGAGTTACCAGGGTTAAGTTATTTACTAACGTGATCGCCAGTACGAGCAGGAATAGTCATGGCAGCAGAATACGATTTTAGTCAAGGTAAACGAGGGGCAATTGAGCCAATCTCGTCTGGAAAAACTCGCATCACAATTCGGTTAGATGATGATGTGTTAGCGTGGTTTCGCCACCAAGTTCATTTAGCAGGTGGAGGAAACTATCAAACGTTGATTAATGAAGCGTTACGTCAACATATCCAACACAACCAAGAACCTTTGGAAGAAACTTTACGCAGAGTTGTCCGAGAAGAACTTAAGCGCATTGAAAAGTAAAGTGTTTGCAAAGGGCTAACACTTCACAGCAATGGAATCACTATTGAGCCAGAATTTGTAATTGAAACCATTGGTTCACTGATAAGAGTTGCGAAGCCCTACGGGCGCGCTAGCGCTATCGCACATATTCTCTATCTTAGGCAAAGCATTACTGATTAAATTGTTTTAATCGCACATTCGTAGTATTGAGAAGCTAAATGGAAAATGTCGCTTGGTTGGATCTAGCATTAGGAGGATTCGCCCTAATTATTTTGATTAGTGGGCTAGTAATGTTGTTAAGCGGCGTTTCGGCTTTGGGTAATAATAAAGATAAGTAGCGATCGCTCACGCCTCAATTTCCCCATCCTCTACTTGCAAATCCTCAACCCGCTCAAATTCCCGTGTATTGTCAGTTACCAGGGTTAAATTATTTACCAGGGCGATCGCTATCATGGTTAAATATTCCCAAGAGAAACCATGATGAAATGGCGTGTTGGGCTTGAAGCCGATACTGAAACGGGAGGCTGGTCTGTTTGGTGTCCAGAATTACCTGGTTGTGTTTCGGCTCTCCGAAACTGAAGAAGAAGCCTTAGAAAATATTCGCTCGTGCGATACGTGCTTCGCACAGGCTACGCCAACGCACTTTATCCCTAGTTTGTCACTCTAAGCGGATGAAAATGAGTGAAGAGGATTTAATTTAGTCCTTGTTAAACCATTAGCACAGAGATTAACTAGACTAATTAAAGTATTAAAGCTACTCAATAATAGTGGATTTTCAAAAACCTT
>DATNQB010000016.1 GCA_036702875.1 Oculatellaceae cyanobacterium
GTGCTGGAACCTCCTAGCTTGATATATACAGATTACCGGAGTTGAAAGATGCGCGCTAAGAGCGCACCCTTTCAACTCCAATAAAATTACCTGTAACCAATAGTGTAATTTTTCTCTCCCCACAATGAAGTAACCCTGCCTCCGTAAGGGTTGGTGGCGTAAAATCTTTTATTTCGTCTTGTCCCCAGGTTCAACCTGGGAACGATGTTACTCAGGCTCCGCCTATAATTGCAGGATCTAAACTTCTGGATCCTGAATTCTGTTTTGATAAAACAAAACCCTGCAATCTCTTGATTACAGGGTTTTAATTTAATTGGTAGCGGGAAGTGGATTTGAACCACTGACCTTCGGGTTATGAGCCCGACGAGCTACCAGGCTGCTCTATCCCGCGTCGTCTTCTATAGTATAACCATAACATTCCTAATTTGGCAACTATAAAAGCGAAAGTTCTCCAACAACTTCTAAACGCTTAAATCTTCCTAGACTAATAAACGTCTCTGAAAGGCTTTCAGCAACTGTTGGACTAATCCACCCCATCTGCTGAAGTAAGTGGATTGCTACTGCATACTTAGCGCGTTTGGCTCCGTCTATCACTTTAATTGCCAAACCCATGCCTTCGCCAACTCTACCAATACACTGAATTCCTTCGGCTCCAGCTTTACTTACCAATTCTCCCTCTGTTAATTCCATCAGGCGTGTATCAAATTCGCCTTCTCCTGCCACCAATGCAGGATGATGAGTCATAGCACGCACAATGCGCTCTAAATCCAAATTTTCACCCGAAGCTAACTGGGCATAGAGGGAAGCTATTTGCCCCATTTGCATCAAATAAGTAGGAGCGCCACAATCATCATGAACGGCGATAAATTCTTCTCCAGGCATCCGCAGCAATTCGGACACTTTACTCAAAATTAGCTTCTGAATTGGATGGTTACGCTGCAAATAATTGCTAGTCGGCAAACTGCGTTGTTGGCAGACAGCTAACATTCCAGCGTGTTTGCCAGAACAGTTATATTCTAAGGGGCTACGCTTTCCTTCTGGAATTGGACACTGAAGTATTGATGGATCTATATCACAGCGCCACAAGATATTAAAAACTTGTCGTGTCTGTTCAATGGTTCCCTGGTGGGAACTACAAATAATTGCTAAGTCTCGGTCGGTAAGATTGTAGCGTTCTAGTGTTCCAGTAGTTGTGACTGCCAAGGCTTGAAAAGGTTTTAATGCTGAACGGACAAAAAATGCCGTTTCTGCATTACCTGCTACTGATAGAACACGCCCTCGGTTATCACAGACAACTGCTTGGACGCGATGAGTGGATTCAGCAATCCCTTCACGGAGCAATCCTACTTCCAGTTCTGGTGCTTGAGTTCTTTTTCCCCTGGTCATGGGTAAGATTTATTACTTTTTTGATCTTTAACTTTTATCACAAAAAATTCCAGATTAAGCTACCACCTAAGAAACATAGCATCATAAATCCCAATGTTTGCTTAAGGCGCAACATAATCGGTTCGATTTGGTAGTTGACAAGCAAGCGATCGCGGGTGCGAATTTCTGGGGTTTTCGTCCAGGTTTGCCCGTCGTACCAACCAGACTCTTCATAAAATATCGTCTCACTCTGCAAGCGATCGCGTACATAAGACCAACCTAAGTACAAGCGCAACAGAGTTAATCCCACAAATATACTAGCTATTGCTGCACCATAAAGTAGAAACTGACCTAAATGCTTTTGAGGCACAAAACTAGCAGCAGCTAATGGTGCAGCTATCAACCAACTCCATAACCAGACACAACCCAGCTTCTTGAGATATGCTTGCATATCTAGAGTTACCCAGTTAAAAAACCAAGAGTCTTTCAATTGCTGATACTCATTAATGGGTTGTTGTTCTGTGGGAACTGGGCAAACAGAAACAGAAGACTCCATTCAATTATCAATTAACAATTATCAATTATCAATTATAGAAGGCTAGCTTTTAACTAGAGTTATGGGAAATCTTGCACACCCTACGTTATTGCAACTACCAACGCGAAAGTTATGCGTCATTGATGATTGTTCATTGATAATTGATCAAGAGGCTAGTGGATATTTGATTGTTTCAGCATGACCCCAAAAAGCTTCCAGGCTATAAAACTCTCGCTCTTGATTAAGGAAGATGTGAACGATCACATCGCCATAATCTAATAACACCCAAGAACCTTCAGCTTGTCCTTCTATTTGACGAGGCAGCCTTTGTAATTGGGTTTCAAGTTTTTCTTGAATTGATTGCGCGATCGCCCGTACTTGCACCTTAGAAAAGCCTGTAGCTATCACAAAATAATCAGCTAGATATGACACTTCTGCAACGTCTAGCAAAAGAATGTCACCACCTTTACGATCATCAGCAGCCTCTGCCGCTAACATCGCTGCTATCTTACTGTCATCTTTTGTGGCATTATTACTAACTAAGGTTGGGGATGATTGCAAATTTTCTGACATTAATATCAATATTCCTTACTCACAATTAATGATTTCGGCTTCACAAACTCATCAAATTTCCAGAAACATCAACTGATTTATACCAGGATGTTAAACTTTAATTTATACTCTAGTCAGGTGAGATGAGTTTTGTGGAGGTTGCTGTTTTTTTGTTGCCGTTTGGATTGCCCAGTTCCGAGTTTTAATCGTGCGTGGGTGAATTAAGCAACGAGTCTCAAGTAAATATTTTAGAGAATAGTCACAGGTTAGCCAAACAGCTTTGTAGAGATCTTGCCGACTAATCTGCCTTAAAGCTTCTAATTCGGGAGTGTTTCCTCTCCCAGGCTCTAAAGTATCGGCTACGAATATTATACAACTTAGCAAACTCATACCAGGTCTGCCTAAAGTATGATTTTGAATGGCTTGTAAAACTTCTTGATCATCTACACCAAATTGATCTCTAGCAACGATCGCACTGACATCAGCATGAAGCAAATGGGGATTAGCTTGATCTACCTCATCTAGTGATAAGCCTTCTGCCTGTGCCATCTGCAATAGCTGTTGTGGCTTAAAGTATTTAGCTAGATCGTGCATTAACCCAGCCATAGCAGCTTTTTCCGTATCTAGATGATAATGAGCAGCAAGAGCATGAGCCATTTGCTCTACACCAAGAATATGTTCGATCCGAGAAGCCGGAACATTATCAGCTAACCAAGCTAAAACCTGTTCACGCATCACAGCAGAAAACTCCTCATCAGTTGGCAAGTTATATCACTAAAAATCTTTAGCTTTTGCAAACGTAGAATTATATAATTTTCTTCCATATTAACTTAATGACTCTGAGCAACAGCACTAAACAGTTGTTCATATCGGTTCAAGGCTTGCTCAAAAGCATAATTATCCAAGGCATACTGCCTAGCTTGTTTACCGAGTAGTTCAGCTTTTTGGGGAGATTTATATAAATCTAGAACTGAGGAAGCTAGTGCCTTTGAATCTTCTGGTGGGACAACAATCCCACCACCACTATCTTGCACGACTGTCGCAGCAGTACCAGTGAGGGGAACAGAGGCAATTATTGGGCGGCCGCTAGCAAGTATGACCTGAATTTTGGAAGGCATATTAAAAGAAATTACATTACTTTTTTGCATAACTAAACCGACATCTGCCGCAGCTAGCATTTCTGGCAGTTTTTGGCGGGGTTGAAATGGCAGTAGCAAAACGTTTGTTACTCCCCAATCTTGGCAACGTTTTTGTAAGCGATTTAAGGCATTTTGTTCACCTACAATCACAAATTTAATTTCGGGAATATTTTGCAGGCGCTTTGCAGCCGCAATAGCTGTTTCTAAACCTTGGGTAAGACCAATATTGCCAGAGTAGAGAACTACAAATTTACCCTGAAGTTGATAGGTAACTCGGAAAATATTATTTTGCTTAGGCAAGGGTTGAATAAAATTTACATCCACCCAGTTAGGAATCAGTTCAATTTTGTTAGCTGGGACACCTTTTTTAAGTAAATTATCTACAAATCCATCAGCAATGACACTAATTTTAGTAGCTGTCCGGTAGGCAAATTTTTCTAGATTTGCAAATACGCCAATCAAAGCTTTATTTCTAAGTAAACCTGTGTGGACTGCTGCTTCTGGCAAAATATCCTGAAGGTTTAATACTACCGGACACCGCCTGATTAACCCTAATAGTGCTGCGGGAACGCAAACTGGTAAGGGTGGAACAGTGAGGAGAATTACATCAGGTTTCCAGTGGGTAAATGCTGGCAATGAACTTGTCAGGACAAAGCTACCATCTAATAACACTCGATCTAGGAAACCTGGCTTAGGTCGAATCCAAACATAACTGCGTTGAATCCAAACACCATTTTTTTCTTCAGTGACATACAACTTACCTCGATATTGGTCATAGATGCGGCGTTCAGGATAGTTAGGCATCCCAGTTACTACCCGTAATTGGTGACCTCGTTTAACTAAACCTTCTGCTAGTTCGGTCATTAACGGAGCAATGCCGATGGGTTCTGGTTCATAGTTGTAGGAATAAATTAGGATACGCATAGGCTAAGGTTTAAATAAATTTCAATCATTGCTGCTAAGTTAACTAGCAACTCTTTAGTAAAGTAGCAAACTGTTTTAAAATCAGATGCGCTCGCGGCAAGTCAGCTAATATCAAACCTATTAGATAGGACAAATCTGGAAATTATAAGCCAAAATAGGGAGTATCAACCTAATTATCAGGAGATGGCGATGATTCTCCCTCGTTTTCATAAAATTTTGGCTCCTTTGTTGCTATCTATGTTGCTGCTGGTTACGTCTTGTGCAACACAGGCTCCCTCGCGTTGGGATCAGGCACAACGGGAAACTACCCAGAAAGCTCCTATTACACGTACTCAAGATCGAGCTTCAGCAGGTAAGGCTGTAACAGGTGGTCAATTTAACAAATTCTTTCCCTCTGCTGGTGGTGGCTATCAGCGTGTCTATACCCAAGAAAAACAAGGTTTTGCTGAAGCAAAGTTGAAAAAGGGTGGTACTGATGTAGCTGTAATGTCTATCAATGATACTGCTAGTATTCCCAGCACCAAATTAAAGTTTAAGCAAAGCAGTCAGACAATTGCAGGTTATCCTGCGGTTAATCAGGGTCAGAATATTACATCTATTTTGGTAGGCGATCGCTATCAAGTCAAGGTGCAATCTCGTGATGCTAGTTTTACTCAAAGCGATCGCGAAGCTTGGTTGAAAAAATTTAACTTGGGTGGTCTTTCCCGACTGCGTTAATTAATAACAAGTTTGCAATTTACAGTAAGAAAATTTAGCATTAGGAGTTTGTTGTGGCTAAATCTATTTTTGAGTTAGTTGACGAATTGCCAACTAGCAACATGACTATTTATGCGTTGCGATCGCTCGATTTTGTTGTTCCTGGGCAGTGGGAAAATGTAGTTGGTTTTACTAACACTATTCGTCACGTTACTGGGGAAACCGACGAAGATTTAATTCAACAAATCGGCGAACGAGCCATCTATCTATATAACGATAAATCTCAGGGATACCAACGAGCAATGTGGCTCTATCAAAGCGTTGATCGGGCAGATAGTGCTTTAGGGGCTGCTGCTCTAGCTAATAAAGTTGGTGATAAAATCCCTCTTTTGGGAGGTTTATTAACCAGAGTCACGCCCAAAGCTAACAAAGCTCAAGCTATTGATTTATGTTTAAAGTTAGTAGTTGAATTGGTAGCTTTCTGCCAAATTAATGGTATCCCTGGAGATAGTATCGGAGATTTTGTTGCGTCTTTGGGCGAATACAGTGGTGAATCTTTGATGCGGATGGCTGCCCTAGTTTGTATAGATGGTTTGATTCCTTTAGGCCCCGATTTTATCCTGCAAGCCCAATCTCACCTTGCTCAAACAAGTCCTTCTGAATTACAACACAATAATACCTTTCAGCAGGTCAATAGTTTAATTCCAGGTGGAAATCCTGCGGGTCAACTAAATTTCATTGGTGAAAGCTTTGATTCAGTCAAAGGGTGGATGAGTAATTTTGTTAGCGATCGCGGATTAACGCCAGAAAAAGTAGTTAGCAATATGCAACGCTTTGTGGAAATTTCTAATGATAAATTGGATTATTTGGGCGCTTTTCTAGATATGACAACTAACTACTATGAACACACTGGCACTCAAACTTTAGCTCGTCGTTTGATTGAACGAGCGGTTGCAGAGATTTAGTAATAAATAATTTACAACTGTTACATATAACTAGGATAATTTAGTACATAGCCTAGTTATGTGTAACTAATTTTTTAATATTGACTTCCGGTAAAATATAGATATAATTAATATAATAATCCACACCTGCATCCACAAATGTTATATATTGATTGAGTAAATAAACAGTAAAGCATTAATTTCTAAAATTTATTAATTATTATCAAAAAACTTACTAACAATTTAGCTATTATCAATAATTCAAACCTGAACGCTTGATCGTTATAGTTTTTGATCTAGTTGTAGGTTAAGTTTTGAAAGAATAAAATCTTCATTTTGGCGAGATCATGACATCAACAACGGCTGGATTACTCAGCGCTCGATTAATAGAAATATTTTCCGCTATTCAAGGCGAAGGTTTAAATATCGGTACTCGTCAAATTTTTATTCGCTTTGCATTATGCGATTTACGCTGCCATTTCTGTGATAGCGCCCATACTTGGGAGATACCACCCACTTGCAAAATTGAGAAAACCCCTGGAAGCCGAGATTTTGAAACTTACCCTAATCCTGTATCAATACCATTATTACTGGAATGGGTAGAGCGGCAAAATCAACCTGGTTTACACGATAGTATTAGTTTAACTGGTGGCGAGCCACTGCTACACGCGCCTTTTTTAGTAAAGTTTTTACCGGAAGTACGTTCTTTAACAGGTTTACAAATTTATTTAGAAACTGGCGGTCATCGTCCAGAACAATTATCACTCATTTTACCTTACCTTGACTCTGTAGGTATGGATATTAAGTTGCCTAGTGTGAGTGGAGAGTCACATTGGCAAGCTCACGCGGAATTTTTGAAACGCTGCCATAGCTCAAAAGTTGAAGTTTTTGTCAAATTGATTATTTCTGCTGAAACTGCTCCTAATGAGTTACAACAAACGGCTGAATTGGTGGCAGATTGTAGTCCAAATATTCCTATGTTTTTGCAGCCAGTCACGCCTTTGGATAGTGTTCACTCTACACATAAGACAGCGGTATTACCACCTTCTCCAGAACAAGTTTTAGAGTGGCAAACCTTGATGAAGCGTTACTTAAAACAAGTAAGGGTTGTGCCACAGACGCATAAAATGATTGGTCAACTTTAATGAGTTTTGAACAAACCAGCTATTAATTTATAAGTAGCTGTAGCTTTTAAAAACTTCCATGTGTGCCTTTTATTTTAGCTTTAGCTTATATATTTTATGGTTGAGATTTGCGATCGCTACTTATAGCAACAGCCAAGGCGGTTAAAACACCCATTTATTCTGAAACCCTTATAAATATTGGCATTGAAAAAATGTGACTGCTGACCGCTATCAGTAAGATTGCCTGAGCTTGACTTTTGCTATATTTTGAAAAATTGAGTATTTTACTATGATGCAGCAAACTAAAACTCAAGATTTAAACGTATGGCAAAAAAATAGATTTAGAAGGTAGTCGTTAATTTAATCTTAACTTCCGCTTAAAGCCAATATTGAATGCTGAAAAAGTAATTCTTTTAAGTTTTAGAGATGGCTAAAGCAAAGTATCGTCTTTCTACATTGAGTTTTTCCCTGTTTATCTCTGCTCTAACTTTCATAGTTAGTGCTAAGTCAGCAAAAGCTATTAATCTAGTTAATACTCTAACAATTCCAGGGGGAAGTGCAGATTTATCGCCGCTTAATGGGGGTAATGGCGGTGCCAATATCAACCGTTTAGGTGGATTTTTTTCGGATCATTACTACGATCGCTATCAAAATGTGTACTATGGTCTTGTTGATCGAGGCCCTGGTGGTGGCGTTATTCCCTACGAATCACGGGTACAAAAGTTCTCTGTTGATGTCAACAAAACTACTGGCGCGATCGGTGGCTTCAATTTACTCGATACTATTAAGTTTCAAAACAACGGTAACAGTTACAACGGGTTGAATCCAACAAGACTAAACGGCAATGCGAGTATTTTAGGTCTTAGTCTCGACTCAGAGGGATTTTCGGTTGCTCCTAACGGCAATTTTTATGTATCCGATGAATACGGGCCTTCTGTATATGAATTTCGTCCAGATGGTTCATTCCTACAGGCATTTAACACTCCGAGCAATTTAATTCCTCAACAAAGCGACGGTACTATTAATTATGTTGATGGTCGTCCAATTATCACCAGTGGTCGCCAGGATAACCGAGGGTTTGAAGGGTTGACGCTGAGTCCTGATGGCTCAAAACTATTTGCAATGCTGCAAGACCCCTTAGTTAATGAAGGTGACACCAATGAAGGTCGCCGTAGCCGTAACTTGAGAATTGTTGAGTATGATACAAAGACGGGTGAAAGTCTAGCCCAGTATATCTACCAGGTAGAAAGCATTGCAGATATAAATGACCGCATCCCAGGAACTACAAATGATTTTACTGCTACGGCTCAAGGTCGTAATATTGGCATTAGCTCTATTACAGCACTAAATGACAATGAGTTTTTGGTGATTGAGCGCGACAATCGTGGTGTGGGTGAAGCAGATCCTACAAGCATCAACCCAGTTGGTAGCAAAAGAGTTTATAAGATTGATCTGACAGGTGCAACTGATGTTAGTAATATTAGCTTGGCAGGCAGCAACACTTTGCCAAGCGAGGTAGTACCTGTTAGTAAGTCCTTGTTTCTAGACATTGCGGCTGCTTTGCAAGGTGTTGGGCAGATCATTCCAGAAAAGCTTGAGGGTTTGACAATTGGCCCTAAACTTACAGATGGTTCTTATGCACTGTTAGTTGGTAGTGATAACGACTTTAGCGTTACTCAAAATAGCTCCAATACACAGTTTGATGTTTGCACAGATGGCACACAGGTAGCTATTGATAGCGGTTGTCAAAATGGATCAAGTTTGATTCCTACCTATCTTTACTCGTTTAAGGCTAGTAGTACAGAGTTAGCAGGATACGTTGTGCCAAGTAAGGTGCCAGAACCAACGGCTACTGCTGGGTTAGTGCTTTTAGGTTTGGCGGCTATATCTCTCAAGAGAAAGCCAGCTTAAATTTTATTAGGATTTAAAAAGGTTAGGGGCGCTTCAATTTTCGCCCCTAGAATTATTTACTCAAAACCTTCCCGCGATCCTTTGACCTTAGATTTAGCTTTAGAAGCACTGCGTCGGAGAGCTTGCAGACGGGTTTCGTATTTGCTGCGTTGACGTTTATTAGGAGTGATTTCAATTAAGGTTTTCAAGGCACTGCCGAGACTTTTGTAGGCGTTGGGAAGTGTGTAACCAAAGCGGGTTGCTAGCGCGATCGCTTTTTCGTCTGCTTCTGCTACTTCTTTAAAGTTTCGCTCACCATTATTTTTTTGGTAGAGGCGATACCCTGAAACGCCACAAAGTACTAATGCCAATAACAGTAGTAAGCCATCTTGCACCCAAAGTTCACCGACTGCACCACCTAAGCCAATGGCAAGTGCTGCCATTTCCCAACCTTCTCTAGGGATGGTGTCATTTTGAATACGGGCGACTTCATGCCAAAACAGCAAATTTCTTTGATCGAGGGCTAGTTGATCCCATTTCACCAAGTCAATTTGAATTTCTACCTGATCTTTACCAATTTCTTCACAACGCACTAGAGGTGGATTTACCTCTGTAGTTCCCTCCACACTTACCCAGCTTTGTAACTCTGGCGGTAAAAGAGTTTTTAAACGCCGGAGTTCGCTCATCTCGGCTCTAGCAGAGGAGGTTACATATGATGTCATAGATCCGGCTCCAGGATTTAAACAAAAATAAACTTTTTACTTGCAAGTATTGTAAAACTTTACAGAGGCTCTCACCCACAAATCAAAGCATTGCATATACGAAATCTAAAAGCAGGGAAAATTAGTAAGTAAGTATGCCAACCTAATTAAACAAAAAAGCCCTCCCCCCAACATTTTTACCTTGTTAAGCGGAGAGGAAGATTTTAGTTATGATTTTTTTAGGTGGAGTTACTTAATTACCTATGCAATCTGAAAAATTGTGTAAATTTAATCAGACTGCTGCAACAGCAACTTTTTGGGCGCGATTGTGTGGTGTGCCAAAATCAATTTCTGGCCCCTTGGGGACAATCCGAGTGGGATTGATTTTATTATGGCTCTTGTAGTAGTGCCGCTTAATGTGGTCAATGTTGCAGGTTTCTTTGACTCCTGGTACTTGGTAGAGTTCTTTAAAGTAGTTCCACAGATTGGGATAGTCCCAAATGTGGCGGAGGTTACATTTGAAGTGACCGTAGTAGACGACATCAAAGCGTAATAGTGTGGTAAATATACACCAGTCTGCTTCAGTGATGCGATCGCCACACAGGTAACGCTGCTTTCCTAACACTTCATCCCAGTGATCCAAGGCATTAAATAAGTCGGTTAAACCTTCTTCATAAGCCGTTTGAGAGGTAGCGAATCCTGCGCGATAGACACCATTATTAATTGGTTGATAGATTGTGTCGATAGTCTGGTCAATAACTTCCCGTAAATCTTCGGGATAGAAGTTTACATCTGATTTAGCCAAAGCCGCAAACTCTGTATCCAACATCCGAATAATTTCACGGGATTCATTATTAACTATCGTGTTAGTTTGTTTATCCCAAAGTACCGGAACTGTTACTCGCCCTTCATAGTTGGGATCTGCTTTGAGATATATTTCCCAAAGGGCGTTAGCATTATTTACCGTATCGGGAATAGACCCTGGATCAGTTGATGAAAATTCCCAGCTATTTTCATATATTTCTGGGTGAACAACTGACATCCCAATAACATCTTCTAGTCCTTTCAACTTCCGCATAATGGCGGTGCGGTGCGCCCAAGGACAAGCCCAAGAAATATACAGATGATAGCGTCCAGCCTCAGCTTTAAAGCCACTAGAACCATCAGCAGTTATTTTGTTGCGGAAAGTTGTTACAGGTCGGATGAATTTACCTTGGGAATCTTCTTGTTCACGTTCAGATACCCATTTACCGCCGATAAGAAGACCTAAACCCATAATTACCTCATTTGAGTTCTATGTTCCATTATCCATAGTTGTTAAATTTTCAGCTTGAAGTAAAGTCTGAGTGGAAATTGAAGGTATTGAACGTAGGCGTTAGCCATCCCAAGACTTATAAGCTGATAAGCTGTTGTGCTTCTAAATTTTATATTTTAGGGAGGGAGGAGAGAGGGTAAGAGTGTTTGATAACTTTTCTCAAGAGTTATAAAATGTACAATTTAGATGCGCGTTAGCTTAACTGAATACTTGCAATATTCTTCAAAGAATATCTTTAAGATTCAATACAAATCCTGGTAATACATCCTCCCCTGATATAGTTGTGGGAGATTGTAATATCTCAACTTCAGTACTAGGGCGATAAATTTCCACCTGCTGATTTTTGCGATTAAGCATCCATCCCAATCTAGCGCCGTTGTCAATATATTCCCTCATTTTGGCGCGGGTTTTTTCTAGTGAATCACTAAGAGAACATAATTCCACCACAAAATCAGGACATATTGGAGCAAATCTTGCTTGTTGTTCAGGGGTTAAAGCTTCCCATCTTTCTTTTTTAACCCAAGAAGCATCAGGAGAAAGCTCTGCACCATTTGGTAATTTAAACCCAGTTGAAGAGTCAAAGGCAACTCCAGTACCATCTGTATCTGCCCAATTTAACAATCGCTGAGTTACTCTAGCATTGCGTCTGCCAGTTTCGCTACCTGTGGGTGGCATAATAATCAATTCTCCTGATGCTGTACGCTCAAATTGATAATCGCGGTTATTCTGACAAAGCTCAAAAAATTGCTCATCTGTCAGGGTTAAAGTATGTGGTAAGGTTAAGGTGAAGACTGTCATAACATTGATTTCCACAGCCATAACAAAGGTTATTTATAGCGTAGCTTGAGTTATGAGAAATGAGCGATCGCTATCTCTCCAACTACTCGCGCCATCTAAAAATAATCTGCTCCTCAGCTTGTTTAAACTCAATATTAAACTTATCAAATACAACCTCTCTCCCCAAAAGCATCACATCTGCGGTATTATTTTGTATCCATGCAACAGGAGCAATAAAAATGTATCCATCAATATTCATTTGAATCTGTCTTAAAACATACTCGACCTTTCCTCCTATTGTCTGTCCTACTAATATTGTCTCTCCATCAGCTAAAGCATAGCCCAAATCTTGACCAGCTTTCAAAGAAATTACACTAAAATCTGCTCCTGAATCTACTACCATCGTGGCATTGATTACCGAGTCTTTATGTTGCAAAATTATCTGATAATCTGGCTGCCATTCATGGCGGCTGACTGTACGAAAAGAAATTGGTAAAATTACAATTGATTCTGTAAATCCAGGGACTAAATAAATTGAATAAATTTCTCCTGAAGCTTCAGCAAAATTTAAAGCTTCTCGCAAATTTTCGCTGTGACAAATAATTCCATTAGCATTGTAAGCAATGTATTGATGAGCATACAGATTTAATTGCCGACGGTTGCGGTTTAGCCATTGCAACATTTCTCGGCTTTCTTCTTTTGAAGGTATTCTACTCATCAAGTTAGCCTATCGAAAAAAATCCAAGTTACTAATTCTATTATTTTAAGCGATCGCCATAAATGCCAAGAGCGATCGCACTGGATCGCTCTTATCTATAATTTAATTCTTACTCCCCTCTCCCTACAAGGAAAGGGGTAGATAGTGAGGTTAAACCTTCGCTTCTTCCTTCACTAACTTGTCCCAACCTAAATCTTTCAGGTTGTTATTCCGACGCAATGGACGAGTTACTAACTCTAAAATGTCACGGGTATTAGTAAAGCCGTGAATTTGAGCAAAAGTAAACTCAACTGACCACTTAGTATTAATCCCACGCGCTTCTAAGGGGTTAGCATGAGCCATACCAGTAATTACTAAATCAGGATGCAATTCGTGAATGCGCTGAATTTGGTTGTAATTATCTGGTTTTTCAACAATTTTTGGTGTTGGTACGCCCATTTCTTGACAAGTTTTCTCAAGCAATGCTAATTCAGCAGCTTGATAACGCTTATCCATATAAGGAATACCGATTTCTGGGCAAGTCATGCCGCAGCGAATTAAGAAACGCGCTAAAGATATTTCTAGTAAGTTGTCGCCCATTAAGAAGACAGACTTACCACGCACCAGCTTAACGTAATCTTCTACACCAGCCCAGATTTGTGCTTCCCGTTCATCTAAACCTTTGGGTTCTATACCAAATACTGAGCAGATTTTCTCAATCCAAGCACGAGTTCCATCTGGCCCAATGGGGAATGGTGCGCCTATGAGTTTGCACTTGCGACGACGCATTAAGGTTGTAGCTGTGCGACTGAGAAAGGGGTTAACGCCAGCAACATAGTAGCCTTCTTCTAAAACTGGTAATTCTGTGTAACGCTTTGATGGCAACCAGCCAGAAACTTTAATGCCTTGTTTCTTTAATTCTAATGTCAGGTTAGTAACAACTGGATCTGGTAAAGAACCGAATAAAACTAACGGGGGATGCTTGACATATTCTGATTCTTCTGTGGCGATATCTTCTTTCTTTTTGCCGAAGTTTAGTAAGGATGCGATCGCATTTCTTTCTTTCTTCTCACTTTCTACCACAGGAGCCTTCTCAGGACAACGGGCAGCCATCGCCGCTAATACGGTATCTTCCCCTTGAGTAAAAGCATAATCCAAACCGTTAGCACGAGCGGTAACAATGGGGATACCGATTTCAGATTCTAGTCTAGGTGCTAAACCTTCCAAATCCATTTTGATGATTTCGGTGGTGCAAGTGCCAATCCAGACAATTACACTAGGATTGCGATCGCGTTTAATCTGCAAACACAACCGCTTCAATTCTTCATAATCATTCAACTGTGCGGAAATATCGCCTTCTTCTAACTCCGCCATCGCATAACGGGGTTCAGCGAAAATCATTACGCCCATTGCATTTTGCAAGAAGTAGCCACAAGTCTTAGTACCAATTACTAAGAAGAAACTATCTTCAATCTTCTGATAGAGCCATGCTACGCAGCTAATCGGGCAAAATGTATGATAATTTCCAGTTTCACACTCAAAATTTAAACCTTGTGGTTCTGCTGCAACCGTCATGTAAAATTTCTCCTCTCAAATTGGGATTTAGAATTTTTGAAAACGTAACCTGTAGCAGATAAGCACAGATATTTATTACCGAAAAGTGTTTTTCGGCTATTTCATACTGCCTCTGCTTAGTCAAAAAATGAAAGCTTTATTGCTGCCTAAGTCCGCGTGGTGCGGACTTTGTTGATCTAGATGGTGTTGGCTGCTGTGGGCAAAATAGCTATTAAACCATCATCAAATCTAAATGTTCTTCCTCAGATTTAGGTTGAGTAGGATTGAGGTAGAAGTCAGACAGCAATGAGAACAACTCTCTATCAGGTGAGTCATTGGGAACCACACCTTCAGGTTTAGCTAGAATTTGGTCTGCAATATTTAGGTAGTAGTCGCAGACGTAGTTAAGTGATGGTTCACTTTCTGCCATTTCAAACAATGTTTTGCCTTTAACGCGAGAAACGCGAATATCTTCAATCAGAGGCAACACTTCCAATACTGGCATTGGGACTGAATCAATATATTTGTCAATTAAATCCCGTTTAGAAGTACGGTTGCCAATTAAACCAGCAAGGCGTAATGGGTGAGTACGCGCTTTTTCTCGCACAGATGCAGCAATTCGGTTAGCTGCAAATAAAGCATCAAAACCATTGTCTGTAACAATTAAGCAGTAATCAGCATAGTTGAGTGGCGCGGCAAAGCCACCACACACTACGTCACCTAATACGTCAAACAGAATAATGTCGTATTCGTCAAAGGCATTAAGTTCTTTCAGCAGCTTAACGGTTTCGCCAACTACATAGCCGCCACAACCTGCACCAG
Organism: Oculatellaceae cyanobacterium; assembly: GCA_036702875.1. Lineage (GTDB taxonomy): Bacteria > Cyanobacteriota > Cyanobacteriia > Cyanobacteriales > PCC-9333 > Crinalium. The sequence goes on from DATNQB010000016.1 coordinate 15,036, forward strand.
CCGGAGGCCCACCAGCTTCTACGCAGTCAACACCACCATAACCTTTATATATAACGTCTTCAGGCCAAACGTCTTCGTAGTGATAATCCTTTTCCTGAAGGGTATCAATAATTGTAGGAATCAAAAAGCCTGTCAGGGTAAATGTGCTGTCGTGTTTTGGGTCACAACCAATTTGCAGCACTTTCTTTCCACGACGCGCCAAGGCTACAGAGATATTACAGCTAGTTGTAGATTTACCAATACCACCTTTTCCATAAACTGCTAATTTCACGCTTGTTTGCCTCCTATAGGGTTTTCTTTATCTGGGAGCTTTAATGTTGCTTTGTCAATCAGGTCGCTGAACTGAATTATTGTCCAATTTAAGAACAAAAGAAAGCACTTGCTTAAGTGTATATGAGTTTAAAAGATAAAATTACTAATCATTTCGATTAAAAATCAATTAAATTTCTTTTTTATACTTTTATTTAGTTTTTTATAAACATTTGTATTGCTTTCATATAAAATTAGGTACAATATAAAAGTATCTGCTTCGATCAGTTATCATAGTCAGATTTACCCTGAAATAGCATGGGGATTTTTAGAGGTAAGACTAAGTAAAAATCTGTAAAGCTCTAGATTATTTAGCAGGTATTGATAGGCAGATGGTATAGCTAGAGGCTAGAGTGTGATTTATTTTCAGGCTAGTGATAAATCCAGTAATCTTGCAAAATGCCGATAATTAGTGATATAAATTATCTCTGGCTGATATTTAATTTTTACCTATTTATCTAGATAAACAGGGGATTATGGGGTTTTGTAAAAAATAATTAATTTATTATTCTTCCAGTAAGTTTCCCGACAACCACAGCTAACTCAACTGCATCAATTGGCTTGGGGACGTGGATCTGAAAGCCTGCTAATAAGGCTTGTGTGCGATCGCTTGCACTAGCATAACCTGTGAGTGCGATCGCCGGAATATTCCCACCTTCTTCTGTAGTCATTGCCCTAATTTTGCGAATTAGTGCGTAACCATCCTCTCCAGGCATTCCGATATCGCTGATTAAAACATTTGGCTTCCAATGTTGTAGTGTTTCGAGTGCTTCACTTACTGTTTCTACTGCTGTTGCCTCAGCGCCATACTCGTGCAGCATTGTAATTAGAAACTCACGTGTATCAGCTTGATCATCTACTACTAACACACGTAAACCAGCAAGCGATCGCACAGGAGGCTGAATCGAAACTACAGAGTGAGGCTTAGTAGTATTTTCTGCTTCTGGAGTAGCTACTGCTAATTCTTGATTTGCCGCTATTAAGGGCAAATTTACCAGGAAAGTTGCTCCTAATCCTTCCCCTGCACTTTCTGCTTTGACAGTTCCACCTTGGAGTTCTACTAAGTGTCGCACTATCGCCAACCCAAGTCCTAATCCACCATGCGCCCTAGTAGTAGAACTATCTGCTTGACTAAAACGATCAAACACATGAGGTAAAAAATCAGGATTGATTCCTATACCCGCATCGCTTACCCGAATCTGAGCAGAATTACCTTGCATTTCCGTATCTGTACTCAATAGCAGCCTAACTTCAACACGGCTAGATTGAGGTGTAAACTTAACTGCATTAGAAAGCAAATTCCATACAACTTGTTGTAAACGATTTGCATCACCTAAAATTGGCGGTACAGCAGCGTCTAAAAAACATTCAATTTGAATATTTTTAGCGTCTGCCGCAGGGCGTATAGTTTCTATCGCCGCCTCAATTATAGGAATTAGTTTGACCGAACGAACATTTAAGCGTAACTTACCCCTAATAATCCGTGAAACATCTAAGACATCTTCGATCAGTTGCGCCAAAGATCTAGTATTGCGCTCAATTGTTTCAATAGCACGACTGACAGTTTTCTCATCTAATTTCCGGCTACGCAACAAACTTGTCCACCCGATCATGGCATTTAAGGGTGTACGAAGTTCATGAGAAAGTGTAGCCAGAAACTCATCCTTCATGCGATTAGCTGCTTCAGCCTCAGCGCGTGCTGCTTGCTCACTAATAAGTAGTTGTTCGCGTTCTTTTTCTGCTTGTTTACGTTTAGTAATATCTCCTAAGTAAATTCGGATTAAATTACTTTCAGCAATATAGTGAACAGATTGTTCAAATATCGCATTTTCAACTTCCACTTCTCTAACAAAAAATTCCTTTTTTTCATTTTGAACTACTGAAAGTATTCCTAATAATATTGGATGATTAAGCTGTAATTCCTGAACATCTGGAAATTGCACAAGTGTAGCAGGATTACAATAAGTAATTTTACCCTGTAAATCAATTTCAATAATCGGTGTAGGTAAAAGCTCAGGGAAAGACGCAAGTCTCAGTAATGCGGCTTCACTAGAAGGATCAACAGAAATATCATCTGGAACTAACGTTTCAAATGTCTCATTGGCGAAAGATTGATACTTAAGTGATTTTTCTTGCTCACAATATTCAAAAATATCTTCATCTGATAAATTAGCATCGATCACAAAATAACTAGCTTGTACATTACCTCCAAATATAATTAAATCTTTATGTTGGAGAGCTTTTGACCAACACGATCTACCATTAATAATTAAGCCATTAGTACTATGTTGACCCTGTAAATTTCCATCAATTATTTGAAATAAATAAGTTTCATTTTCTGTATCAGTAACACGCAGTAATGTTGCATGATGACGAGAAACAATCCGCGAATTAAGAACGATAGAATTTAAGGAACTGCGACCCAGTGAATAAATATTTTTATCAAGATTAATTATACGTTTTCCTTTAGGATCTTCAACCACCAAAACCGGGCGTGTTTGTTGTTGATTACCAGTTGTAGTTAACTGATTAACAATTGACATAGAGTTTGATTACGCTAATTTTAGTAGTAATTAGATATTGGGTTATTGTTTTATTATTCATTTATATTAAATGATTAATGTTTAAATTTTACATTCTCACATTAGTAAGCTAAAAATATAACCTATAAAAGCCAAAATGCCAAAAAAAATTAAGTTTATATAGTCTATTCAACTTTAGCTACAGATGAAAGCCAGGAATTTATAGAAAATTTTAACTATTATTTGTAAAAATTTACTTAAAATTATCAATAATCGAGGTGACCTAATCAATTAGAACGCCAAAGAGTGATGGTATTTTCAGCACTACCACTAGCAAGAGTTCGATGATCTGGACTAAACGCGACACATCTAACCCCCTTGGCATGGTCTTTTAGGGTTTGGCTCAGTTCACCAGTATTACTGCGCCAGAGGTTGATGGTATTGTCACTACTGGCACTAGCAATAATTTTGCCATCGGGAGCGATCGCCACCCACCAAACACCTTTAGAATGACCCTTAAGTGTACGAATTAGTTTCCCAGTAGAAATTTCCCATAACTTAATAGTATTGTCTCTACTGCCACTTACAAGAGTTTGGCAATCAGGAGTAATAGCTATAGATTTGATCCAGTCTGTATGACCAGTAAGAGTACGAATTAGTTTCCCATCGTTAGCTTGCCATAGCTTGATTGTGTGATCTGAACTACAACTTGCCAAAATTTGCCCATCAGGGCTAAATGTTACAGAAGAAACTGGATATAAATGCCCAAATAATGTATTAATTAATACACCGCTATCAATCTGCCAAATCTTGATAGTGTTATCATCGCTACCACTAGCAAGTGTTTCCCCATTTGGACTAATGGCTACAGATTTAATCCAGTCGGTATGACCTCTAAGACTACGCATTAGCTTACCATTAGAGGTTTGCCAGAGCTTAATACTACCATCAGCACTGCCACTAGCAATAACTTGATTATCTGGACTAAAAACCACCGTAGAAACTGGATCTGAATGTCCTGTTAAAGTGTGAATTAGCTGGCTAGTCTCTATATTCCATAACTTGATAGTGTTATCCCAACTACCACTAGCAAGAATTTTACCATCTAAACTAAAAGCAACAGAACGAACTAAGTTAGAGTGTCCTGTAAGGGTGCGAACAAATTCCCAAGTTTGAATTTGAGGTTGTGGTTGTGGTGCTAATGGAACAGGTTCTATTGGAGAGGTGATCTGGGTATTAGTAATATTATTGTCATTAGAAACAACTGGAAATGTTTCTAACTGATTAAGATCTTTCAGCACTTCTGCGGCGGATTGATAGCGTTCTTTAACATATTCTTGGAGAATTTTATCCAAAACTTGAGTTAGGTGATCGCTAACGGTTACTCCTTTTTTATTTAACTGTTCTTTCCATAACCAATTACCTTCTAATGGATCATAAAGCTCATCAATTTGCGCTGCTGTCAGCAAATGAATACAAGTAACACCTAAGCTGTAGAGATCACTAGCTGGAAACGCTTTACCGCCGCGCAGTTGTTCAATAGGTGCAAATCCTTCTGTACCAGTTCTTGTACCCGTTTTAGCTAAACCTGTGGCACTTAGCTGTTTAGATACACCGAAATCAATTAACACAAATTTGCGATCGCTCCGCCGTCGCACAATATTTGTAGGCTTAATATCTCGGTGAATTACCTGATTTTCATGGACAAATTGTAATACAGGTAATAAATCATTTAATAATTCTATAATTTGTTGTTCGCTAAATGCTCCTTGCTGTTCTAATTCTTGATCTAAATCCTGCCCTTCAATATATTGCTGTACCAAATACAAAATTTTGTTTTGCTCAAAGTAACCAAATAGTGTAGGAATTTGAGGATGTTGTTCTCCTAATTCCAACAAACGTCTTGCTTCTTGTTCAAATAGCAAGCTGGCTTTAGACATTGCACCACTACTGCCCTGAATTTGTAGCAAAGGAAATAGTTGCTTAATCACACAATGGGTGTTAAGCCTGTCTGTATCTTCAGCTAAGAAGGTTCTACCAAAACCCCCTTCACCAATTGGCGCAATGGCACGATAACGATCTTTCAGTTGTAATTTTGTCCCACAGGCGAGGCAAAAGTTTGTCCCCGCAGGGTTCTGTGGCTTTTGGCAAGCGGGGTTGAGGCAATAGCTCATTACAGAATCAAGCAAGGACGGCTTGAATATATATTGACATCCTCTGAGCATCTTTGCTGATCAAGCTAATTGCGCTTCATCAAAACAAGAATAGACTTCTTGCTCTCAAGGAGTTACCCCATCTGTGTTTATCTGTGTCCATCTGTGGATATCTGTGGTTAATTATCTAAAATTTGAATAAACGAACAAATCTCATGTATAGGCGCGTTAGCGTATAAGCGTAGCGACTCCGTTGGTATAGTGCAATGTAGAGACTAGCGCATGGCTTGTCTCTACCTTCGGATCTATTTAAGGGGAGTGTCGATGTCTAATATTGGTACTACTAGGCGTAGCATAAGTATAGGGATATGTGTCAAGCTGTCATAAAGTGAAGCTTGGTGGGAGTAAGGTTGCGGAGGACTAAATGGCAGTGAAATTGCGCCGTCCGATTTTAGTTGGTGGAATTGGGTTATCTTTATCGCTGTGGCTGTTGCAAAGTTTGCATCACTCAATGGCTCAATTAGGAGAGTTTACAGTATTAGGCGCGATCGCACTTGGTGGTGGTTTCTGGTTTTTCCAAAAACGCACGTCCCCTCAAGTTGATATATCACCGATAGCATCAACAATGGAACGGGAAACGGTAGAAAAAGCGATCGCTCAAGTTGAAACAGCGATTACTATACTAGAATCTGAAGCAGAAAATCATCCCGCTAATTTGCAATTAAGGCAGCAAGTTGTCCAAGTAACAGCAGAGTTAGACAGAAAAGTTAATCGTATAGCTGTTACAGGTGGTAAAAATGTCGGTAAAACAACTTTAGTAAAACTTCTAGAAAATAGTTGCTTCCAAAACCAGCAACCGAGTTTTAGCGAGACAACAGCATTATTTACAGCGAATGATGCTGATGTTATTACCAATCAGGTAGCGATCGCTTCTGATTTAATCTTATTTCTCACTGCTGCTGATTTGACTGATCCAGAGTTTCAAACTCTGCAACAAATGGCTAAATCTCATCAAAAAATTATGCTTGTTTTTAATAAACAAGACCAGTATGTACCTGATGAAAGATTAGTAATTTTAAACCAACTGCGACAACGGATGCAGGGTATATTGAATAAAGATGATGTAGTAGCGATCGCAGCTGAACCAGGACTTGTTAAAGTACGTCAGCATCAGCCGGATGGTTCATTACAAGAGTGGATGGAAAAACCAGCAGCTAATATCGCACCTTTGACACAACAGCTAGAGCAAATATTATCCCACTCAGCACAACAATTAATTTTGGCTAGTGCTTATCGACAAGCGGTTAACTTGAAAACAGAGGCGAAAACTGTATTAAATCAAGTACGACGCGAGCGCGCTCTACCTATAATTGAGCAATATCAATGGATAGTCGCTGCTACAGCTTTGGCTAACCCAGTTCCCGCACTTGATTTATTAGCAACTGCCGCTATTAATGCCCAACTAATTATAGATTTGGGTAATGTTTATCAGCAAAACTTCTCACTACAACAAGCGCAAACTATAGCCAGCACGATAGGTAGTTTAATGGTTAAGCTGGGATTAGTCGAGCTTTCCACTCAAGCCGTTGGCGGTATGCTCAAAAGCAATGCTATTACTTTTGTTGCTGGTGGCGTAGTACAGGGAGTAAGTGCCGCTTACCTGACCAGATTAGCAGGGTTAAGTTTGATAGAATATTTCCAAGTTCAGGAAACTGCTACAACTACAGGTGGATTATTTAATATTGAACAACTAAGTGAAACGCTTAAACAAGTATTTCTAGAAAATCAACGGGTAGCTTTTTTGCAAGCATTTATCAAGCAAGGAGTAGCACGTTTGATGCCCGAATCAACCCAACCTGAAATTATGGTAGCTGAAACAGCAGCGCTTCCCTAATTTATATCTCACCCTTCACTTCTCTCTCATCACTAAAAGCGCTAAGAAATGCTTGAAGCAACTCCGATTGTTTGGCATAATGGCAAACTGGTTGAACGTGAACAAGCTGCACCTTCTATTGCTAGCCATTCTCTCCACTTAGGAATCGGTGTTTTTGATGGCATCATGGCTTATTGGAATGGTAATCATTATTACATTCATTGCTTGGATGCACATTTAGATCGCCTCCGCAATGGTGCGACACAGATGGGGCTAGAATTTCCCTGGTCAAATGCAGATTTAAAATTAGGTATTTTATCACTTTTAGATCAATTACCTGCAACAAATTATTACATCAGACCAATTGTTTACCGTTCAGTACCACAACTAAGCTTTAATGATTTGATGCCTGTTGATGTGACCATTTTAGCGGTGACGATTGCTCGTGATGTAGATAAATCTTTAACTTGCCACATTTCGCCTTATGAACGCATCTCAGGTAACGCCATTCCTTTAGCATGGAAAATATGCGGAACGTATGTAAATAGTTATCTAGCTCGTCGTGCGGCACAAGTAGCTGGATTTAATGATGCTATTTTACTCGATCAACAAGGTCGAATTACTGAAGCAGCAGTAGCCAATCTTTTTTTAATCCAAAAAGAGAAATTAGTTACTCCTGCCTTAACTCCCCATATCTTCCCTGGAATTACCCGTTTAACAATTATTGATATTGCTAAAAGCCTCCAACTCCAGGTAGAGGAACGGGATATTAAACCTACTGATTTAGAAAATTTTGACGGAGCCTTTCTAGCTGCTACTATGATGGAATTAAAGCCACTATCGACTATTCATCCTTATAAATACGATACATCAAATCATCCTCTATTTCGTAGCTGTTTAAAAGAATTTCAAGAAATCACACATCAGTAATAAGAATCATAACACTCTATACAATTGCGCTCTCTCATTACCATATGCTAGAATAGTCATGTGTAATAAATAATCATCTTTGGTAATCTCTATAAAGATGGCAAATTATTTGACTGTTAGCAAGACCGTTAAGTTGGTTATAAGATTAAACTCACTTCTTAAGTAGAGCTTTATTTTATAACAACTAGATGTAATTAGATAATTGTTATAGCTCAATCAAATCCAACTTGCTCAAGATAAAATCAAACTACAAGATTAGATGCCTCTATTTTTTACTTTGGACGAATAAGAATTATACGGCATTGAAAAAGGTAAACATAAATTTGTTTACCATACCGCTATGCTAAGTGCTTGAAGATTATTTGATCAAAAGGTACTTTCGATAACAGTAGAAAAGCTTGTTCAATCTCCTTACAGAGAATTTATCTGTAAAGATGGTGTCCTAACTAGCGATGAAAATCATATTTATTATTGCGTTCAAAATTATCAACAAAGATGGTTGACAAGAGTAGCGTCTAGACAATTCAAAATCAATTTAAACAAGGTTACGGCTGTTATAAATTCTCATTTGAGATTAATTACCACTGGCTAAAGTTTTACGTTAGCCCATGACGTTGAAAATATTTTGTAATTACGGTCATAAAAAATGCTGGTAAGGATGCCAATAATGCAACAATTTACAGCAATTATTGAACGCGAAGGCAGTGGATATGTATCCCTCTGTCCCGAAATTGATATTGCTAGTCAAGGCTGTAATATTGAAGAGGCACGCAACAATTTAGTTGAAGCATTAGAACTATTTTTTGAAACTGCCGATCCTAAAGAGATACAGAATAGATTACATTCGGAAATTTTTATTACTCGTGTGGAAGTAAATATTGGGTAAACTGCGGGTACTGTCAGCAGCAGAAGCTTGTCAAATTTTAGCCAAACATGATTTTGTTCAAGTTCGGCGAAAAGGTAGCCATATTATTATGCAAAGAAGGCTATCATATACGACGCTGACAGTACCTATACCTGATTACCCAGAATTGCGAATTGGTACATTGCAGTCAATCATTCGTCAATCTGGTTTGGCTCGTTATCTGTTTGAGGTTGAGCAATAACAATTAACAATTAATAATTAATACATCCAGCGTTAAAGGCAAGCTTTTTATAGAAATTTTACTGCAAAGCAGTAGAACGATTTCATCTTAATTTCATTTTTGAGTAACAAACTGAGTAATGAGGGCTAATTCCATGCACTGTGGAAAATCTAGCTGTCTCTCAGTTACTCTATGAAACCAAGATCAATGAAAACGAGCTTTTTGATTAGTTTGGTGGCGATCGCATCCGTCGCAGGTGGAGTTATTACAGGGTGTTCCACTTCTTCACAAACTCCAAACCAAGTTTCCAACACTGCCTCAAACAATTCCAGTACTGGAAACAACGCCGACCACAGTAGTCATTCTGGACATGGTAGTGGCAACCATGATATGGCTATGGACTTGGGTTCAGCAGATGCTAACTATGATCTGCGATTTATTGATGCCATGACACCACACCATCAAGGCGCGGTAGAAATGGCAAAACAAGCTCAACAAAAATCCCAACGCCCAGAAATTAAAAAATTAGCATCCGAAATTATCAATGCTCAAAATAAAGAAATTGGGCAGTTAAAACAGTGGCGGAAAGCTTGGTATCCCAAAGCTGGAACTCAATTAGTTGCTTATGGAGGCGCGGGCAAATCTACAGTCCCAATGTCAGATGAGCAAAAACAGAGCATGATGATGTCTCAAGATTTAGGGGCGGCGGATGCTGAGTTTGATTTACGCTTCATTAATGCCATGATTCCCCACCATGAGGGAGCTATCACAATGGCTAATGATGCGTTGGCTAAGTCTCAGCACGCAGAAATTAAGAAATTATCTCAAAATATTGTGGCTTCCCAGCAGAAAGAAATTGACCAAATGAAGCAGTGGCGCAAAGCTTGGTATAAACAGTAATCAAGATTTCATTGCTGTTGAAAGAATAGAAATTTAAAGACATTGACAGCAAAAATAGGCTACAAGCTGACTGTTTAATAAATGCTTAATTTCAAGTAAAAAGTATAGCAGTCGCCAAGGCGCTTAAGGCATTTTTTCTGACTAAAACCCTTAGTAACAGAGCATTTAAAAAAAGCTAATTGCTAAAAGCTAACTGCTAATTGCTATAACTACTCAAGTCCCAAATAAACTGGAGCATTGAGATGGAATTATTAAAAAATTCGATTAAATTGAATAGAGTTAACCCACAACTGAGGTCAGCTTTATCAAATGATGTGAGTGAAGCTGTTGGTATGGTACCAATTGTGAGATTAAATCGCTTAGGCGAGTTGTGCCAACAACATGATTTTTATCTAAAACTAGAATCTTGCAATCCTGGTGGCAGTATTAAGGAAAAAAATGCTGTTTATCTGATTAAAGATGCAGAAAAACGGGGGTTATTAACACCTGGAGGCACAATTGTAGAATCAAGTTCTGGTAATTTCGGCATTGGATTAGCCATGATTGGTGCGGCGCGTGGCTACCAAGTGGTGATTGTGGTAGATGCAAAAACTGCCCCCCCGATGCGACGAATGCTAGAAGCTTATGGTGCAGAACTTGTGGATGTCCCCCTCAGTGCTGCTGATGCCAATGGCTCGATGCAGGTAGCGCGGATGCAGAAAGCTAAAGAACTCGCAAGTCAAATCCCAGCAGCTTGGTATCCTTGCCAACATCAGAATCCGCGTAATACTAATGCCCATGAAGTTTTTACGGCACGGGAGATTGAGGTGGCTTTTGGCGGTGCGCCGGATGTGATTGTTGTTGGTGTTAGTACAGCCGGACAGTTGGGCGGTATTAGTCGTTATTTTAAGAAGCACTATCCTAAAACGCGGATTGTCGGTGTGGATGTAGCAGGTTCAGTAGTATTTGGAACTCCTGCCCATCCCTATAAAATGACGGGTTTAGGTTTGTCATTTGTACCACCGAATTTTGATCCAAAAGTGCTGGATGCTGCTTATTCAGTGAATGACAGACTGGCTTTTTCCGTCTGTCATGTTTTGGCTCGTAAAGAGGGATTGTTACTGGGAGGATCTACAGGGGCAATAGTTGCTGCGGCTCTGGCGTATGCCAGTAGAATTAGTAGCCATGAGCGTATACTAATGCTGAATCCAGATCGCGGCGATCGCTATTTGGAAACAGTCTATAACCGTACCTGGCTGCGCGAGCAAGGTATTAATCTGTTACAGGAGCCAGAATTGACAGAAACTATTAAATCTATGGCTCCAGTACCTCAGCAGATTTTTATGCCAGCGTAGGAGTAATGAAAATAGCAGCAGATAAGTCTAAAAAAGACAGCAAAATAACTTTGTTGTCTCTGTGGCGGCAGTTTCTCCCCTTGTCCGTCAGCGATGTGACGATGGCTTGTGGCGATCCTTTAATTACTACCACGTTAGCGCATCTACCTTTGGCGCGTGTCAACTTGGCAGCAGTGGGTGTAGCGAAGGCGATCGCCATATTTTTAGAAAGCCCAATCATTATGATTTTACACGCTTCCAATGCCTTAGCAGCGACGAAGCGATCGCGTCAAGCATTATGGCGTTTCACACTGTTAGCAGGAGGTGGTTTAACCTTACTCTTAGCATTGTTGACAGTACCAATTATTTTTAGTGCGATCGGCAACCGTCTTTTAGGAGTGCCGCCAGAGTTAAGCGAGACTGTGCGCTATGTACTAATGTTGATGATTCTTTGGCCATTTGCTATCAGTTGGCGGCGATATTTTCAAGGATTATTAATTCATAGTGGCTACCAAGGTGCTGTCGCTAAAGCAGGAATTGGTCGTCTGATAGCTGTAGCAGTTGTGCTGGCTTTTGGCTTTAAAAGTCAAATTTCTGGAGCATTATTAGCAGGAATTGCCCTGATTTCAGGAGCTTTAGTTGAAGCTATACTTGTCACCTTTGCAGCGAAAAACTTAGGCGCAAATCGTCCACCAGAGTTAACTGATTCTCCTAAATTACCTACCGATCTCAAGAGCGTCTGGCGGTTTTATTTTCCTCTTGCCACTTCTATGTTAATTGTTTGGGGAGGCAGAGCCATACTTATAGGAATTATCGCCCGCGCTACTGATGCAGATATCGCCTTAGCTGCTTGGCCTGCTGCTTGGGGTTTAGTGCTAGTAATTGCTAATGCTACCCGTATGGTACAACAAGTAATTATCAAAAATCGGGGTCAGGCAGAAGACCGACTGTTACTAATATTTGCGCTGAGTGTAGGGGCGCTTTGCTCACTGCTACTGCTATTAGCTGGTACTACTACCTGGGGAAGTCATCTTGTAGAAAGCTTTGTGGGTGAAGATCAAGAACTTGTAGAGCGTGTGCTACCTGTGTTGTTAATATGCTCGTCAATACCTTTGTTAGTAGCTTTACAGAATGCTACTCAAGGTTTTTTGGTGGGTGAAGGTCGTACTGGCGTTGTGAATCAAGCTACCACAGTAGGAACAGTAGTGCTATTGATTATCGCTTTTTCGGCGGTACAGTCTGGGATGAATGGTGCTATAGCTGCTGCTGTTGCTATGGTGGCTGCTTTAGTTACGGAACTTATTTGTTTAGCAGTTAATCTTAAACATTCCCCTCTCAAATAAAATGTTTAAATAAACTATCAAATCTTGTATTTTATCTGCGTACCCTACGGGAAGGCTCCGCCTAAATCTGCGTTTATCTGCGGTTAATTTGTGGTCTAAAAAAATAGATAACTGCTTAGTGAGGAAATTTCTGTGACAAAGATTTTGCTAGTTGAAGATGAGCCAGATTTAGGCGCTGCAATTAAGCGAACTTTGAACCAAGAAAAATATATTGTCGATTGGGTTTTAGATGGTACAGAAGCTTGGGATTATTTAGAAAGCAAATGGACGCATTACAATCTAGCTATTTTTGATTGGTTATTACCAGGGTTATCAGGATTAGATTTGTGCAAGCGGCTACGTTCTCAGAATAACCCAATGCCAGTATTAATTCTCACAGCTAAAGACCAAATAGAAGATAAAGTACAAGGTTTAGATGCTGGTGCAGACGATTATTTAGTAAAACCCTTTGGTATGGCGGAACTGCTGGCGCGGTTGCGTTCTTTGCAAAGGCGATCGCCCCAACTACAACCGCAACAGTTAACTGTAGATCGCTTTACTCTCGATTATAATTCTCGCACTATTAGTTATCAAAATCAGATAGGTGATGCAAAAGTAATTCCTTTAACAACTAAGGAATTTCAACTTTTAGAATATTTTATGAGGCATCCACACCAAATTGTTACTTCCGACCAAATTCGTAACCAACTATGGGAAGTGAGTTCAGAACCAATTAGTAACGTAGTAGCAGCACAAATGCGCTTGCTACGGCGTAAACTAGCTGATTTTCATTGCGATAATTTGATTGAAACTGTTCATGGTGTGGGGTATCGCTTTAATCCAACAATTAACAATTACTAATAATAAACTGCTAATGGCTAACTGAAGATGAATCAAAATAAGTTATTTTATATCACTCGTGCGCGTTTGGCTTTGTGGTATGCAGGTGTAATGGGAGTAATTTTAAGCTTATGTGGTATTGGTATTTATGAAGCGATCGCTCATGCTCATTGGGTAGCTGTAGACCAAGAAATTAAGTCAGTTGCCGGAACACTGCATGATAGCCTGGAACTGAAACTTAAGCAACCAGGACAAATCGAATTAGTTGTTAAACAGCTTTTACCCGATATTTGTTTAGCAACTAAAAGTTGCTTGCCAAGGCAACCCTCGTCGCCGCGTCATATTTTAGGGGCAGCTAATCAAGGCACTTACTATATCCGTTTATTTAATAATTCAGGACGTTTAATTGCTATAGCTGGCATTAACCCCCAAGGAATATCCCAAGTATTCAAAAACAAAGTATGGCAAACTCAAAAAGATGATTTTGGGAACCGCTATCAACAAATTTCTTTGTCACTACATACCCAAGATAATCGGGATTGGGGATACTTACAGGTAGGGCGAAGTCTTTCCGACTTTGATAAGTATCTCGCAGATGTTAGATGGGTTTTATTCGTAGGGTTGCCAATATCAATGGCGTTCATTGCTGTTTCTAGCTGGTGGTTATCTGGATTAGCAATGCAACCAATTTACAAATCATATCAACAAATAAAACAGTTTACGGCAGATGTGGCTCATGAACTGCGTACCCCTTTAGCTGCTACACAAGCTACGGTGGAATCAGTGTTAAGAATGCCGGAACTATCTGCAAAAGAAGCGCAAGACATTTTACAAACAATAGAACGTCAAAATCGGCGATTAATTCAGTTAGTTAACGATTTATTATTATTAGCTCGTTTAGATCGGCAATCTGTACCAGCACAACGCCAAATTTGTTGTTTAAATGATTTAGTTAGCGATTTAGTAGAGGAATTAGAAGCATTAGCGATCGCAGCAAAGCTAACCCTAACTTCTGATCTCCGAGTTGAGAAGCCATTGTATGTTGTCGGAGATGAAGAACAACTTTATCGCTGTTGTTCTAACTTAATTATTAATGCAATTCAATATACACCAGCAACAGGCAAAATTTTTGTCATTTTAGATTGTAGTAATCATCATGCTTTGATTCATGTTAGTGATACAGGTGTGGGCATTGCGCCTCAAGATATTACACAAATTTTTGAGCGTTTTTATCGAGTAAAGAGCGATCGCTCACGACATACAGGCGGATCGGGATTAGGATTAGCTATAGCCAATGCGATCGCACAAGCACATCATGGCAGTTTACAGGTACAAAGTGAATTAGGTAAGGGCAGCACTTTTACGATTCAATTACCTTTGAGCGTTAATTAGGGAGGGGAGAGGAGTAAGGTGAAATTTTTAGGCTTTGGTTCAAGATTAAAACTTATAGTTGTCTCTTCCATAACCCAAAAGTTAGAGAATTAACCACAGATATCCACAGATAAACACAGATGTAATAATTAATTTTTGCAAGAAATGAGCGAAAGTTTTGATCTCACGAACCAAAAATTAAAATTTTTCCTCCGCCCCTCCCTCCTCTCTCCTCCCCCCTCCCTCAAGATTAAAATTAAACAGTGGCTAGTAATCAACAAGAATCTCACTTGAATCGCGCTCGCGCTAGTCTACGACAAACTATGTCGTGGTATTCCCATCGCGCTAACAATCAACAACTTTCCAACTCAGAAGTACAAGCAGCAGTAAGAAATGAGTTGGAGGTTTTGAGCAATACTTTAGAAAAACTAGATCAAGGTGTAATTTGCATTGCTGCCTTTGGTTTAGTAAGTCGTGGCAAGTCAGCAGTACTAAATGCTTTAATTGGACAAAAAATACTCCAAACTGGCCCTTTAAATGGTGTTACTCAATGGCCTAAATCTGTACGCTGGACACCGCCTGTTACTAACGAGAAAGAAAGTAAAGTACAGGTGGAATTTATTGATACACCTGGATTGGATGAAATTAATGGTCAAGCGCGGGGTGAGATGGCGAAGCAAGTAGCACGCCAAGCCGACCTAATTTTGTTTATCATTTCTGGCGATATCACGCGCACAGAGTATCAGGCATTGTGTGAATTACGACAATCACAAAAACCGCTTATTTTAGTATTTAATAAGGTAGATCTTTATCCAGAGCAAGATCGACAAACAATTTACCAACAATTACAAAATCTAGGGGTTAATACTACTACTGGAAAACGTCTTGAACAACTATTATCTAAAGATGAAATTGTGATGGTAGCGGCTGAACCTGCACCCATAGAAGTGCGGGTAGAATGGCAAGATGGGCGGGTCACTTATGAATTGGAAAAACCTGAACCTCAGATAGATGATTTAAGGCAGAAAATATTAAACTTACTTAATAAAGAAGGGCGATCGCTCTTAGCACTAAATGCTTTAGTACAAGCTAGGGAAGCTGAAGCTAATATTGCCAGTAAAACAGTAGACGTACTTTCGGCTGAAGCAGACGATTTAATTTGGCGCTATGCTCAATACAAAGCTTTGGCAGTTGCCCTAAATCCAATTGCAGTTTTAGATGTTTTAGGGGGAACTGTTACAGATTTAACTTTAATTCGCTCCCTAGCCAAATTATATAATCTGCCGATCACAGGATATGAAGCAGGAAAATTATTGAAAACAATTTTATTAAGTGGGGGAGGGTTACTACTAGGTGAATTAGGTAGTAGTTTATTTTTAGGGATAGGTAAAAGCGCATCTGCGCTTACAACTGGTGAAAATCCTAGTAATATTTTTACTTATGGAAGTACTGCGATCGCACAAGGAGGTATCGCAGGTTATGGTGCTTATGCAGTTGGAAAAGCAGCAAAAGCTTATTTAGAGCAAGGTGCTACCTGGGGACAATTGGGTGCAAATACTGTTATTACAGAAATTCTTAGTCAAGTAGAATCAAATACTATCCTTTATCGTTTGCGACAAGAATTGCAACAAAAACTCAATTTCTAGCATTCAGCTATTAGTGAAAAATATCTGCATCCATCTGCGTTTATCTGCGTACCCTACGGGAAGGCTCCGCCTATATCTGCGGTAAAAAAATCTTATCACTTCTTTAATTCCTGACAAGCATGATTAGTAACTTGTTTAATTATCTCTAAATCAGGCTGTAGTATTTCACTATCCATACTCAGCCATAATAAATATTCAATATTACCAGCAGGGCCAGTAATTGGCGACCAACTTAAACCGCGATATTGCCATCCTAATTGTTGCGCGGTTTGTAAAACTTGTGCGATCGCATCTGCATGATCTTTAGGATCTCTAACTACACCTTTCTTCCCAACCCGTGCTTTTCCCACTTCAAATTGTGGCTTAACTAACAAAACTGCCTCACGGGGAGATTGAAGTAATTCCCACAAAGCAGGTAAAACCTTTGTTAAAGAAATAAACGATACATCTACCACTCCCAAATCAGGAATAATATCACCTTCAACATATAAATCAGATAGTTTAAGATAACGAAAATTTGTTCTTTCTCTTAATACTACTCGCGGATCATTTCGCAAACGCCAATCTACTTGTCCGTAACCAACATCAACGCCATAAACTTTACTTGCACCAGCTTGTAATAAACAGTCAGTAAAACCGCCTGTCGAAATTCCTCCATCTAAACAAATGCGTCCGTCTACAGAAATAGCAAATAATTCCAAAGCTTTAGCTAACTTCTCACCACCTCTAGAAACAAAGCGCGATCGCTCCTTAATCTGAATATTTGAAGATATATCAACATCAGTTCCAGACTTATCAATAACTTGATCGTTTACCCTAACTTCTCCAGCTTGAATTAATCGTTGCGCTTGCTGCCGAGAAGCACATAAACTCAATTCTACTAACAATATATCCAGTCGTTGTTTAGCCAATTAAACCCACTCTTTCCGTAAAATATTAAAACTATAATTAATTAAACCTTAGTCTTCACAAAAATATCCCCTTTGCGCCCTTGGCGAAACCTTTGCGCCCTTGGCGTTAAAAAAAAACATCATAACAGCGCAATAAATCTTTGGCATAGTTCAAAATCAACAAAAATAAATATAACTTATTTATTAACAATTAAGAATTAACTTGATATAATCACAACTCAAACAAGCTGATGACAGGAGTAAGAATGTCTGATTGGCAAGAAATACCAGGCGGAGTGACAGCACCCAAAGGATATAAAGCCGCAGGAATTACCGCCGGACTTAAACCTTCAGGGCTTCCAGATTTAGCTTTAATTTTCTCAGATGTAGAAGCGATCGCAGCAGGTGTCTTCACCACCAGTCATGTCCGCGCCGCCTGTGTAGACTATTGCCGTCAACGCCTCCAATCTAAACATAGCGCCCGTGCCATCCTTTGCAACGCAGGGCAAGCCAACGCCGCCACAGGTTCCCAAGGTTGGATAGATGCCATCGAATCTGCCATGTTAGTAGCGCAAACACTCAACATTCCCTCTGAATCAGTTTTACTAGCCTCAACAGGTGTAATTGGTCAAAGAATTCGCATGGATGCCCTCAAAGCAGGAATTCCTCAACTTGTTAACGCGCTTTCTTCCACAGGAGGTGATGCCGCCGCCCAAGCCATCATTACCACTGATTTAGTAACTAAATCCATAGCCTTAGAAACCAAAATACACGATCGCCCTGTACGCATTGGAGGCATCTCCAAAGGCTCAGGCATGATTCATCCTAATATGGCAACCATGTTAGCCTTTGTCACCTGCGATGCTGCTGTTTCTACCTCTCTGTGGCAGCAAATGTTAAGCAGGGCAGCAGATCGCAGTTTCAACCAAATCACCGTAGATGGCGATACCAGTACCAATGATTGCTTAATTGCTTTAGCTAACGGTGAGTCACGCACTCCAGCAATCACCGAAATGGGCGCAGAAGCAGAAAAGTTAGAAGCAATGTTAACAGCAGTATGCCAACATTTAGCCAAAGCGATCGCCCGTGACGGTGAAGGCGCTACCTGCCTTATTGAAGTAGAAGTTACAGGCGCATCAGACGAAAAAGCAGCCCGTCAAATAGCAAAAACAATAGTTGGTTCATCCTTAGTTAAATCAGCAATTTTTGGTCGCGATCCCAACTGGGGACGAATTGCCGCCGCCGCCGGACGTTCCGGTATACCCTTCGATCAAGAAAATCTCCGCATTCAATTAGGAGATTTCTTATTAATGGAAAATGGTCAACCCCTACCCTTTGATCGTCCCGCAGCCAGCGCGTATCTCAAAGCCAAAGCAGCAGGTGAATACTTAAAAGATGATACCGTTTCAATCTCCGTCAGCATCGGTAACGGTTCCGCTTCTGCTAAAGCTTGGGGATGTGACTTAAGTTATGACTATGTAAAAATTAACGCCGAGTACACAACTTAAAGTTTTTACGAACCGACGCACAAGTAGTAAATAGCCCCATCTGATTAATATCAAACCTCAATTCCCCCCTCCCAGAAGTGTGGGGAGGGGGTTAGGGGGTGGGGTTCCACAATTAATAAATACGGCGCAAAACATAATCCGCTAAATCAATCAAAGCTTGGCGCGACGGACAATGTGCTAAATCTGCCAAATGTTCCACAGCTAATTGAGCATGATGTTTAGCTAATTCACGCGATCGCTCTATCCCCTGACTTTCTTTAATCAGTGCGATCGCTTGTTCTAAATCCTTTTCTTCAACAAACTCACTCTCAATCAAACCCTCTAAATAAGCTTTTTCCTCCATAGCATATAAAGTAGGCGCTGTCAAATTTCCACTTCGCAGATCCGATGCTGCTGGTTTGCCCAAAGTTTCAGTAGAACCAGTAAAATCCAAAATATCATCGACAATCTGGAAAGCTAACCCAATGTGTCGCCCATAGCCATACAAATTCTCAGCCATTTGGGACGATACCTCACTAAGTACCCCAGCCGCCTTAGAACTATTGGCAATTAACGAAGCAGTTTTGTAATAACTTTTTTCCAAATAAGCTTCTATAGACAAACTGGTATCAAATCCATTCAACCCTTGCTGAATTTCTCCTTCTGCCAAATCCATAATTACTTCTGACAGCAGCTTGACAACCTCTAGATTATCCAAATTCGCCAAATACCAAGACGATTGAGCAAACAAGAAATCTCCTGCCAAAACTGCTATACGGTTGCCAAACCGACTATGAACAGTAGGGATACCACGGCGCACCTCTGATTCATCTACCACATCATCATGTACCAAACTAGCGGTATGAATCATCTCCGTAATTTCTGCTAGTCGGCGATGACGCGGAGTAATCTCCTGATCTAGCATAGTTGCCCGCGCAATCAAAAGCACGATCGCGGGTCGGACTCGTTTTCCCTGCGCCCCAAATAAATGTTCAGCCGCCGCATACAGTATGGGATGCCTTGCCCCCACAAGATTTTTTAAATTTTCCGTTAAAACTAGCAAATCAGCTTCAACAGGAGCAAAAAGGGAGGTCACTGAGGTCATGGATCGGCTAGCTCAGATGAGAGAGTTACGAAAGTTTACATATATTTTAAGCCAAGCCATCCCTACAAGAAAGTTTTGTTCCTCAAATCCAGTGTAGATGGCTGCTTAATCAATTGTAACGACTTGTTAAGTATATTAAAAAAATAACGCAAATAGCCGTGAACTTTATGTTAATCTAATAATAAGGGTTTCAAAAAATTCATACACTGCTTGAGTGAAAGATGCAGGGTCAAGGTTAGATACCAGTAACTTATTCAGGTGGCTTTTGTGAGAGGTGTAATCTGTCTCTCTCATCATGCCATCTAATCTAGTTAGGGGTAGGTAAATCATTCCTGATCGTTCAAGTAACATAAAGAACTTCCAACCTAGTTAAGATGCTAGGTGAAACTCATATTGCCTGGTAAGCGTCTGTCGTTATTAAAGGCAATAAACAACCGCTAGGGAGCATGACATTGTTTCCTAAGTGGCTATTATTATGGCATTCTGATTTTGTCATAGATTCAGAAATGCTATTACTTGGTATTTAAATTTAATTTCTGTCTACAGCTTGCGTTTCTCCTATGGCTTACGCTGATATGCCTGTGATCATTCCCCTATTAGCTACGGGTTATTTATTAACAATTTATTTACTGTTGATTTTGGCACAGCGAACTGTAAAGCGTGGGCAAGATCTTAATTATCAAAACCGTAGCTTACCTTACTCTAGATTACCCTCATTACAGGGAAAATTTGTGGAAGAAAACCTTAATTTACCTAGTGTAACCATAACCAGGATTCGACCTACAAGTTACAAATTATCCTCTGGATTACAGCCTAATGTATACACTAATTTAGCTGAAGGAAGTTTGAGCGAAGGGCTAGAGTCTAATACCTATCTTAGCACGGAAATTAGAGAAGAAGTAGCTCAAGGTTAGTAACAAGCCTTGCTGACGTACTAAGTGTGCGTAAGTTTTGTATACTTACGCACATCAACTTTATAGTTACACCACCCAAAAGGTGCATTTCTGGATATCTAATCGAATGATTCCAACGGTAAAGACGGCTGTGGTAACGCGGGTAAGTAAACTTGTTCAACTTCTGGCGTACATCCGAGCCACTGAACAGATAATTTAGCAAACTGTTCAGGACAACCACTAACACAAAATCGAGTTGGTGTAGCAGAAGTATTTTGCAGTCCTAATAGCTCAAGTTCCTGGGCAGTAGCAGAGGCAACAGACACGGCTGGGTTAACTAACTTGACTGTGCTTGGCACAATATTACGAATAACAGGTGCTAAGTGAGGGTAATGAGTACAGCCGTAAATCAACGTATCTATCCCAACTTCTAGTAAAGGCGCTAAATACTCTGTGGCTACCTCAGTGGTATAAGGATCGTGGATACGATTTTGCTCGATAAGTGGCACAAACTCAGGACAGCCAACTTGCCAAACTTCTGCTGTAGCATCAATTTCTAAGACTGCATTGCGGTAGGCATTGCTTAAGGCAGTAGCAGGAGTAGAAATCACACCAATTCGCCGACCCTGCTGTACAGCCGCACGCGCCCCAGGCAAGATCAATCCTAAGATAGGTAAATCAAATTCTGATTGCACAGCTTCTAACGCTAGGGCAGAACTTGTATTACAAGCCATGATGACCATTTTGGCATCTTGTTCCACCATCCAGGTAATAATTTCGCGTACAAACTGTAAAATTTCTGCTGGCTTGCGGGTTCCGTAGGGCAGGCGGGCTGTATCCCCAAAGTAAAGAATTGATTCGTTAGGTAACTGGTTGTAGAGTTCCTTGAGAACCGTGAGACCTCCAACCCCGCTATCAAAAATACCAATTCTTTTTTGGCTATTGTGCTTTGTCATTTATTTGTTCTTTGTCATCTATTGGTTGGGCGTTGCAACTGACAATTGGCGCAATGACTGAAGGTCAAACTAAAAATTTTGTTGTATATACTGTAGAACACCACGAGCGATCGCTTCAGCCATTTGTCTTTGGTAATTAGGATCTGCCAATTTTTGAGATTCCTGTGGACTCGTCAAATATCCAACTTCCACTAAAGTTGCAGGCATAGACGACCTCCTCAAGACATAAAATCTGGCACTGCGGACACCTCGATTGTTAATATCTATGCTTTGTCGAATACTATTGTGAATTGTCTGAGCCAGACGTTGACCGCCACCGTAATAATAGGTTTCTAAACCATTGACATCTGGACGTTTACTAATAGAATTTGCATGGATACTGACAAATAAATCAGCCCCTACTCGCGCCGCCAAATCTACCCGCGGAGCCAAATCTACGAAGTAGTCAGCACTTCTGGTCATAACTACTTTAATTCCCCGTTGTTCCAATAGAGCAGTTACCTGTTTAGCAATTGGTAAAATTACATCTACCTCTCGCAACCCTCTATAACCAATAGCGCCTGGATCTTTACCACCATGTCCAGGGTCAACTATCACAACTATTTTGCTATTAGGAATGCTAGGTAAGCCTACAGACGGGTTATTTTGAACGGGTGGTGGTATGGGAATTGTAGTGATTGGACTACTACCTAGTCGATTTTGCTTTAGTTGTACTGCCACTAACTGGTTACTAATCTGATTGAGTTCTCCTATTTCTACACCAGCCGATGGGATAACTTGAATCTCTACAGTACGAGAACCTACAGGCAGTAGCCGCACTCTCAACAGAGGGCTGTTAGGCGTTAGCTGTGGCTCTCTGATTTGACTAGACAACTGAGCATTAGGAATCGTAATTCGGTAAAGACGGGCTGAACCGTCCCAAGTGCTAATCGGTTTGACTGGGAGATCAGACCTAATTAAGAGTTGTGGACTACTATAATCCAGTTCAACTGACCCAATAGTAGCTAACTGATTGGAGTTAGGGGGTGTAGGGCGCGGATTTGGTATTTGTGCCGCAGAAATCCCTTGCGGTAGTAGCACGATGCCATCTAACCTACTTAAACTTGCTTGCCAATCAGGGCTATTTTCGCTGACATTTAACGTTACACGAGCAACTCTGGGTGATGGTTGAGAAAATTGGATACGGCTTACACCATAGCTATTGATAGGAATTTCTCTGGCCAAGTTTGGGGCAAGAGTCGCACCGTCTAAGTCAATATTAATCGTGCGGCGATCTTCACTGCGACCTACTCTCAGGGTAGGGTTTCCGCCATTGGTACGGACAAAAAAACCATCTCGTGTTACTTGGAGATTTTGAATTTGAGCCCCTAACTGTTGAGATATAGTTGTAGGAGGCACTGGGCGCGATTGATTGTTGTCTACACTAACTGGCAAGTTAGTAGCAGGTGTTAGATCAGGCAGATCTCCTATCCGCTCAGGCTTAGGAAGTTTTACCGACCACTGTGCAGTAGTTGTTCCCCTAAACAGCACTTCTTGGGGATCTATTGTGTATCCAGGGTTAAGTTCCAGAACTAAACGCGTTGTCTGGTTATCAAATTGCCCGACTCTCAGAGAGCGAATTGCACCAGCCAAAGGCTGAGTCACCGTTGGGCGTGCCAGAGTAGTTCTTGGCAAGTCGATAATCAGACGAGTAGGGTTAGTCAGCAATTGCGCTCTAGGCTGTACTCCAAAATCTGTTTTAAAGTCCAACCGATTCTGATTAGCATCAAAGCGCCAAGATAGCAGTTTAGCGGCTGAAGCTGGTAGTGAAAACAGAAAAATACTCAAAAAACTGGGTAGTAACCAGTAAAATCTCACAATCCTTGCTCCTGAGACGCGGTGCAGTAAAATAGTTTTGAGAAAGTGGTGATGCCAACCATGTTGGGTAATGAAACTATTTCAGACATTATTTCAAACTGTCAACATAAATACATAATTTCAGCACCCAACTTGCTGATAATTATCAGCAGCATAGGCACTTATATTTGGAGATGATATAACTCAAGAATGATTTTAGAGGCAGGGGCTAGGGGTACGGCGCACAGGAGAGAGTTGTTATAGCGGTCAGCACTCAGATGATAGCTACACCACGGCGCAGAGCGCCTACAGCCGTCAGCTTTTTTAAAAGCCAATAGTTTACAAGGCTTTCAGAATAGATGCGTGTCCTAACTGCCTTGGCAGTTGCTATACAAGATGCGTTGTCCCTAGACAGGTCACATCTCGCCAACCCTGTGTTCTCCTCTGGTCGAAACCCTATCCCTTGTGTGGGTAGTCTTCTCCCATCACAAGTGTAGATTTTTAATAATTCCGCAGAATTAAAGTCAATAAAAACAAATTATTGACAATAGGGCAATTAAATTTCTTCATTCTGCCTCCCCTGCTCATATGTTTTTAATTCCTTGTAACTGCGACAGTTTTGGGCATTATTTGATTAGATTGATTGAGACGAGGAGTCGATTGGGGTGGTGTTAGATTAGGTAACTCTTCTATCCGTTGTGGTCTAGGAAGTTGTACCGACCAATTGATAGGTGAAGCACCACGGAAAATTACTTGTTGAGGGTCGAGAGTATAACCAGGTTTTAATTCAATTACTAAGCGAGTAGTCCGATCATCAACTTGACCAACTCTTAAAAAGTTCATGCTGCCACTGAGAGGTTGCTTCACAGTTGCACGTCCTAGAGATGTACCTGGTAGATCAATGATCAGACGGGTAGGGTTAGAAATCAGGATTGCACGAGGTTGAACTCCTGAATTTGTTGTAAACGCCAGTCGATTTTGATTGGCATCAAAACGCCAGAATACAAGTTTACCTGCTGAAGCTGGTAATGAAACCAGAAAAATGCTCAAAAAACTGGGTAACAGCCAGTAATGTCTCACAATCCTTTCTCCTGAAATAGTGCAATTAGCCGTAATCTTCTTAGCGATTGGTGATAATCAGAACATTGTCGATGCAATTGTTTACGACATTTTTAAAGTTTTTCATACTGGGGGTAAAAATAGTATGACGTGGGTAATTGTGCATCACAGGGGTCAGTAAGCTAAATACTTGATGTTTTTGTAATTTGGCATTTTGGCTTTCCCAGCCGTGAAGTTAAGCACTGGGACGTAAATGTAGTGAATTATGTTTCAGCCAAACGTTCTTACAATCTCCGTTTACATCTGTACCATTCCGCACTCAGTATAAACATCAGGGTGATTTGCTGTCAGTTGATGTCAGCGGGGAGAAACACCACAATATGTTTTGACGGTATAAATTCACACATATTACACTTAACCATAATTTGGTAAAATTTGATCTACCAGATTGGTATTGCTAAGTTTTTATTCCCTGATCATTCAGAGCCAAAAACTCTCTGGGAAAAATTTTAGTATTGGTAAGTGCAGCACAATTACTAAGCAACGGATCATCATGTAAGCAAGCTAATATGTATAGCAATCTCTAGGTTGCTACTATAAATTGGCACAAGGCTTAGGGTGTAATGTAATAGGAATAAATGCTATGACAGAAAAAACAAATTAGTAGCTGCTCTATTGTTAGTAACTTTATACTAACTCAAGTTGCTAGTTACTTAGGCGATCGCGCTTCAAGTATATCCCGGCACCAGCGATATTGGACAGTCAGAAAAATGGTTAAAATCAACGGTTTGATTGAATCGCGCCAGGGTTCAATCAAATTCTCAAATTCCAATGAGTAAGAAAAATAAAATTCTCGCTATAAATTTTAACTATATTGGTGTCAACTATCGGCTTATTAACCAAACAATTTAATTTTATGGTTATAAAAAATGTGCAATAAATTATACCTATACCATTTTTAGGTAGTATACGGCTGTGCCTAAGTTTTTTGGGAACCTTGATCAGCGATGAGTTGCTAAAACTGTAACGACTTAAACTTTTGATAGTTTCAGTGGCAGATTAAAAACAAGTTATACCATAGCAGACTGATAGACGTTTTGAGTTTCTAAAAGAAGATCTCTGATAAATGATGAATAAAATAACTATGTCTGATATTAAGCTTAGTTCTTGGAATCGGTTGCCAGCTATATTTTTGTCTGTGGGTATCTTAGGCTTGACCTTCACACAGCCTGCTTTTGCCCAAGAGAAAATGTTGAAAACGATTACTGTGACTGGTAGAGGTGTGGAAAGGATTCCTACTACTAAGGCGCAAGTAGAACTAGGTGTTGAGGTATCGGGAAAAACTGCGGCAGCCGCGCAGCAGGAAGTTGCACGACGCTCAAGTGCCGTAGTAGAGTTACTGCGATCGCGCAATGTTGAGACACTAAAAACTACTGGCATTAGGCTCAACCCGAGTTATAGCTATGAGAACAACGTACAGCGACTGACTGGCTATGTAGCTACTAACACAGTTAGCTTTCGGCTAGATACTCAAAAAGTTGGTTCTTTATTAGACGACGCAGTGAATGCTGGCGCGACACGCATTGATGGCATTAGTTTTGTGGCTAATGATAGCGCGATCGAGGCGGCTACTCAAACTGCTTTACGCAAAGCAACTCAAGACGCTCAAAGACAAGCTGAGAGTGTTTTGGGGGCATTAAATCTCACCCGTCGGGAAATTGTGAACATTCAAGTTAATGGTGCTAGTCCACCGCCGCCTGTACCTATGCCACGCCTTGCTAGTGGTTTAGGTAAGTCAGATGCTATTACACCAGTTGTAGGTGGTGAGCAAGAGGTAGAGGGTTCTGTTACGTTACAAATCAGCTACTAAACCTAAAAAAATCAGTGTTGAGCTACGAGTTGCCAATTCATAACTCAACACTTGACAATTTATTCCAGTTGAGCTAAAATTCCGTATCCTGACCGCTATAGTTGTCCACGGCACTAGCATCTGTGTCTTTTTTAGAACCCAGTAGATCTAGGCGGTCAACTTTGATCACAGGCTTTGAGCGGTTAGCGCCTGTAGTGCGATCGCTCCAAGTCTCTATTTTTAAAGAACCTTGAACCCCAATTAAGCTACCCTTGCGTACATAGTTACCAGCCACTTCCGCCGTCTTACCCCACAGTTCAAGATTAAACCAGTCCGGCTGTTCACCATTGCGTGTTCGACGATTGACTGCTAGGGTCAGGTTACACTTGACACTACCTGACTCAAAATACTTAACATCAGGCTCTCCACCGACTCGTCCAACGAGATTAACAAGATTGAGATTCATCATATTTATTAGTACTGGTGTACTTGTGTGTAGTGTATCTTAAATTTACCCAAAATTAGGGTAGTGTGAGGTAGAAATTGCTTGCTCCTGTGATTTAGGTGTGGGAAGGAAATTTGCTCAAGATGCGATCGCAAACACCTAAACTAGACTCAGGATCAAAAACATATTAGAATCCACCTCGGTTATATGGTTATATTTAGGGTACATTTCCGTCATCAATAACTGCATTTTTATTTGGGGGCTAAGAAGCGCGTGGGTTTGTTCAATCGCTTTTCCTTATCCCGGGACATGGGAATTGACCTGGGGACTGCTAACACCTTAGTTTATGTATCCGGCAAAGGAATTGTTTTGCAGGAACCTTCTGTGGTTGCTATCGACCAAAACCTCAGAATTCCCCTGGCAGTGGGCGAGGAAGCTAAAAAAATGCTAGGTAGGACTCCTGGAAATGTAATTGCTGTGCGTCCCCTCCGTGATGGTGTGATCGCAGATTTTGACATTGCCGAGATGATGCTGAAGCAATTTATCCGCCGAGTACACGAAGGCAGAACCCTTGTTTCTCCTCGGATTGTTATCGGTATTCCCAGTGGCGTTACTGGAGTCGAGCGACGCGCGGTAATGGAAGCAGCGTCTCAAGCTGGAGCGAGAGAGGTTTTCTTAATTGATGAGCCAGTAGCGGCAGCAATTGGTGCTGGCTTACCAGTAGCAGAAGCCACAGGAAACATGATTATTGATATCGGTGGCGGTACAACCGAAGTAGCAGTTCTAAGTTTGCAAGGAACAGTTATTAGTGAATCTGTACGGGTTGCTGGCGATGAATTGAGTGAATCGATCATTCAGTACATGAAAAAGGTGCATAACTTAGTGATTGGAGAGCGCACCGCAGAAGAAATAAAAATTCAAATGGGTTCCGCTTATCCTACTCATGAAGATGACGATGCCATGATGGAAGTTCGTGGCTTACACTTGCTTTCTGGATTACCCAGAACAGTCACAATCAAAGGGCCAGAAATTCGTGAAAGTATGTCTGAACCGCTATCTGTGATTATTGAAGCTGTGAAGCGTACTTTGGAAAGAACACCTCCAGAACTCGCAGCAGACATCATTGACAGAGGAATTATGCTAGCTGGTGGTGGGGCATTACTTAGAGGTTTAGATACCCTAGTTAGCCACGAAACTGGAATTGTTACACACATTGCAGCAGATCCCTTAAGTTGTGTAGTTTTGGGTACAGGGCGCGTATTGGAGAACTTTAAGCAGCTAGGACGGGTATTCAGCGCCCATTCCCGAAATATGTAGTTAGTTTTGGCAATGAGCGCCAGCTTTGAGTGTAATAAAAACCTCTTGTTCTAGGTCTCAAAAAGCGGTAGTTGAAACTAATGCCCAATATACGAGTTTTAATTCAAAACTCATCACTTTAGAAATAACTCACAGCTTTTTATGTATACGTTGCGTCGCTGGTGGGATCGACACTGGCTACAATTTGTTTTGGTGAGTCTTAGCTTAGGAACTGCCTATGGGCTTCAATATACCCAGGGAGGAGTTTTGTTTGAAGCTTACCAGTCACTTACCCGTCCTTTTCAATCAAAACCCACTTCAGAGGAACGCTTAACAACTGCCCGAACTAGAGAACTGGAAATAGAGTTAAATGAGTTGCAAAGCCAAAATCAAAAGTTACAACAACTGTTAGGTTATGTTGAAGCTGAAAAACAAAAAGGGTTCGTTGCTCCAATTATTGGTCGCAGTGCTGATCAGTGGTGGCAACAGATAACTCTGGGTCGAGGGAGCCAAGATGGCATCAAAGTAGGCTTCAGTGTGATGGGAATAGGCGGTTTAGTAGGTCGGGTTGTGAGCGTTACGCCCCATACTAGCCGCATCTTGCTAATTAGTGACCCAAGCAGTCGGGTAGGTGTGCTGATCAGCCGTAGCCGCCACATGGGTTATATTCGCGGTCAAGGTTCCAATCGTGCTGTGATGCAATTTTTTGATAAAGTTCCAGATGTTCGTGTAGGTGACTTTGTTGCTACTTCCTCTGTGAGCCAACTGTTTCCCGCAGGTTTACCAGTTGGACGTGTGGAGTCTTTAAATTTAAGTAAAAACCCCGCTCCTGAAGCAATAATTGAACTGACGGCACCAATGAGTTTTTTGGAGTGGGTAATTGTTTATCCCAAATCACAATTAGAAAGTTGATCAAGATTTCTAAATTATCACTACGTACTCGGCAAATTCTCAACGGCTTTGTGATTGTTTTTTCTGTGATTTTGTGCTTGTTGATTTTGCCAACTCGCTTATCCGGAATGGAAATATTCGGATTTAGCCCTAATTGGTTATTAATTTGGGTCGTTACTTGGAGTATTAAGCGATCGCCTGTTCAAGGAGCATTTGCAGGGTTAGTATTAGGGCTAATTCAAGATGGGATGACATCTCCTCATCCTAGCCATGCCATCAGTTTAATGCTGGTGGGATTCTTGAGCGCGAGGATTCAAAAACAACGATTTATTCAGGAAGACTTTATTTCTATAGCTTTAATTGTATTTGGCATGGCTGTTGTAGGTGAAACAATTACAGCAGCACAGTATATGTTGCAGGGCGATCGCAACTGGGGGGAAATTTGGATTGACTATCAGCTAATTGCCTTAGCATCAGCTATTGTTAGTAGCCTCTGGGCTCCTGTAGTTTACTACCCGCTCAATCGCTGGTGGGTACAGATGAACTTGTTACAGCAATCTTAAACCCGCACTAACTGGGTTATACCGAGTAAATCATGGGCGACAGATAGTAAGTCGCTGTGGATGCGAGTGGGTTGAAATTTTTTCAGCATATAAGAACTACGAATCCCACAGGTAACAGCAATTGTCGGAATTCCTAATGCTTGTCCTGCTAATATATCAGCTTCGGTATCTCCCACCATCCAACTTGATAGGGGAGATTGTTCTGTAATTGCTTGTGACAAAAGTTGTGTTTTTGCTTCCGAGTAGTTTTGATAAGCTATCTGGCTATCTTCAGTACCGTAGATGCCACTAAATAAACGTGCCAAACCGTAATTTATTAATATCTGTGTAGCTTCGGCGCGATCGCGTAATGTCACTAATACTAACTTGACTCCCTGAGAATGCAGCAGTGCCAATGCCCAACTCACTCCAGGCTGCATCTTATCTTTATTTAATAAACTAGGTTGATTGACAATTTCACAGACATTCCCTAAAAAAGAATCAATCTGTTCCCCCTGCAAACCAGAACGCATGGCAATTTCCACATCAGGAACTCGATCTTGCTTCATTTCCCAAAACTGCTGTTTACTCAGTACTTGGATGGGCAGGCTCATGCCTTGAGCTTGATATGATGCCACTAGATCCGCTAGTGCGATCTGATAGGTGCTGTAGTATCGTTCCGAGACATTAACTATCGGGCCGTCAAAGTCACAGAACACCGTCATCCCTAACTTATTGGGGTAATCTCGACACTGATAAAAAGGTGATTGCAATTTTGAACCTGTCGTTCCTGTCATCAAAAGTTACTCAAATTTGCTTTTTGATACATTTTTTTACATTATCAATAAAAACATAAGTTGTCATGTACTTTAGTTACTAAAAATAATTAGAAAAACCTATATTAAGTAGAAGTATATCCCCTAAACCTGAGCAACTACTTATATACATAGCTCATAACTTAATTACTACTTACTTATTAAGTTTATAGGTTTTAGTTATTGGTACACAAGGATTAAACTCAGGGTAAACGAGCAAGTTGACCTTGTTGACGAGCTAATAAGTATTTCAGCGTTTCGATAATATTGAGGAGAACACAAACAGAGGTACTTTGTGAATATATTCGTACTCTCAAAAAAAAATCAAAAAGACTGGAGATTGAGACGGCATCGTTGGCGCAACCTGCGTGGAGCGCATACCGTCCCAATCTCCCTACTATTCCCCTCACCACTAAGTTGCGCTGTGGTGGGAGTACCTTTGTGGAGGCTTAGATGGAAAACTCTCCCGTAGACGCTCAAACCGATTCTTCCCAAGTATTATCAGCGTCTTTTTTAGGAACACCATTGGATCGAGCAATGATGCAGCGATGTATTGAACTTGCTCGTCGCGCTTTAGGGCGAACAGCACCTAACCCTTTAGTAGGTTCTGTAATTGTTAAAGACGGCCAAATTATTGGCGAAGGATTTCATCCAGGTGCGGGTAATCCCCATGCAGAAGTATTCGCTTTGCGAGAGGCGGGCGATCTAGCTGTTGGTGCAACTATTTATGTAAATCTAGAGCCTTGCAATCACTATGGACGGACACCACCTTGTTCGGAAGCCTTAATTGGGGCTGGGGTGGCTAAGGTGGTGGTAGGCATGGTTGATCCCGATCCTCGTGTATCGGGTGGAGGTATAGCAAGATTACAGCAGGCTGGGATTGAAGTATTAGTAGGCGTAGAAGAGGAAGCTTGTCGCCAACTAAATGAAGCTTTTATTCATCGTATTCTCTACCAGCGCCCATTTGGAATTTTAAAATATGCGATGACCCTGGATGGTAAGATTGCCACTACCACAGGACACAGCGCTTGGATTACTAGCCCTGATGCTCGTCATATAGTGCATCAGTTACGTGCAGCTTGTGATGCCGTAATTGTCGGTGGAAATACAGTGCGCTTAGACAATCCCAGGTTGACTAGCCATCAGACATATACTCATAATCCCTTGCGGGTAGTGATGAGCCGAAATTTAGACTTACCAATAGACGCATATCTTTGGGAAACAACAGATGCACCAACGCTGGTATTAACAGAAGCAAATGCCTCTCCCGATTTACAGCAAATGTTGCTGAAAAAGAACGTTGAAGTGGTAGAGTTAACGCCGTTAACTCCTGCAAAAGTAATGGAATATTTATATCAGCGAAACTTGCTGTCTGTATTATGGGAATGTGGGGGTACATTAGCGGCTTCTGCGATCGCACAAGGCGCTGTTCAAAAAGTGCTGGCTTTTATTGCTCCAAAAATAGTTGGCGGCAAGACAGCACCTTCACCTGTGGGAGATTTGGGATTGGCACTGATGACTGAGGCTATAACTCTAGAAAGAGTTACATGGCGACCAGTTGGTTCAGATTGTATGCTTGAAGGTTATTTGCCACTTCTACCCAGATAAAAGCAGTTAGCAATCAGGTATCAGTAGTCAGCTTTTTATGGTAATTACAAGGAATTTTGTACTAACCAACCTGGGATATCCTGGGAGGATTCCGCCCACTATAGGTAGCACCTAAAGCCGCATAATCGCTATTCGATTTACCACTGTTCTCAAGGAATTTATTAACTTTGTTATTGATATAGCAATAAAAATATGCTTGAAGTCATAATTGGCAGCGTCTTAGTGGGGAGTCTGGGTCTACAGACGCTTTCCGTAAGTGGCTGGCTATACTGGCGACAGCAAACTATTCGTAAACAAAATGAAGGGGAGGAGGAGGAGGACATCTTGACTAGCTTTGAATCAAAAGAAGAGCTTGCTATAGTACGGCAACCACTACAAAGACAAAACAATAGTTCTGCGATCGAGCCTGTTAAAAACAAAGATCCGCGATTAATGGGCTGGGAATTTAAGATTGTGCGAGCTAAAAGAGATTTATTTCGCGATCCAAAGATTTTTCAGCAGCTATGTGAAGAAGAAGGATTAGCTGGTTGGATATTACTAGAAAAACTTGACGATCGGCGGGCGCGGTTTAAGCGACCAATTGCCCTACGTGAGATTGTTAATCCAGAATTTCTATCTTTCGACCCTTACCGCTCATTCTATGGCCCCACTTGGACAACTATGAATTGGTTGGGTACGTTAGCCGCAGTTTTAACCTTAATAGCGCCTGCATATTTGGGGTATACCTATGTATCTAGAGGACTGGTTCGTTCCCAAGAGCGACCACCTGCTCCTCCAGCCCAACAGTTACCTCCTCAAGAAAAACCACCAGCATTCTAATAACCATGAGACTGGCGTGTCTTAGATAGTTTGGTTACATCCCAAGATGGATGTAAATTTTGCTCAGTGTATTTAACCCTCAATTTAGGTAATTCAGGACTTACGCATTCGTGGTACGCGGGCATCTTGCCCGCAGTATAGTTTGTGATCTGATTACTAATGTTGCTCATAAAAAAGCCATCAGTGAATGCGATCGCCTGGTAATTTGGACAGTGATTTAAACTCAAAATGCACTGTCTGATTAAACTTTATCTTTTTGAGGTGTTGCAATACCCAATTTCAGCAAATTAGCCTCAAGTTCTTGAATAAATTTACAATCTACTTCCGGGAGAGGTGGGTTTTCACTTCTTTCATTATTTTTTTCTAAGAATGTAAATGCCTGCCGAAATTCACGCGGATTTGCTGCAAT
This sequence comes from Oculatellaceae cyanobacterium, assembly GCA_036702875.1. Classification (GTDB taxonomy): domain Bacteria; phylum Cyanobacteriota; class Cyanobacteriia; order Cyanobacteriales; family PCC-9333; genus Crinalium. The sequence goes on from DATNQB010000016.1 coordinate 48,200, forward strand.
TGGGGCATCAAAATGACAGGGAATAATCTGGTTAAAATCCCAACTAGCAACCTGTGAAGCCCAATTAATCACTTTCATTGGTGCTTGAGGAAGAATCAGAGTTTGCAAAATCGGTGCTACAAACAATCGTCCACCCCCTCGCAGAGCATCAAATGACTCTTTCCAGTTTTCTTTCCAACGAAACGGAAACAAACCAAAGTACGCCTTAATTGAGCGATTTGGTGCTTTAAACGCATCGCGCAAAGCTTGACCAAACTTAGTCATTTCCAACGCGCTCGGACTGAAGTAAACTGCAAACAGCGAGATGCGTTGCCATCCTTTGCGACGGTTTGTGGCATTATCTGCAATTATTTCAGAGGCATTATCCCTAGCATGAAATAGTAAGGGGTAAGAATCTAGTTGGGTAATGGCTGGTGGGTCTTCTGAAACAGATATCACAGAGTCAGTTACCAGTAGTGTGTGAGAATTTTTGTGGAACATGGCAACTTCTACAAAAGAACCGCGCCCCAGGTTAATATCGAGTACTGCATAATCAAATTCCGAAGCAAACGGTGCTTGGTTGCTATCGACAGGGAGTAAGTGTGTGCGATTTTTTGGAAAACCAAGCCAACTAAGCGGCAGGTTGAATGGAAAACTCCACTGAGAAGGGGCAACGAAAACTTGTGCCTGGGTAAAATATCTGGCGAAGGGGCCAACAAAAACTTTGTGTTCTAAACCAGAACTGGTAGGCAAAATGATGTATTTAACATCACCGTGAACAGCTACCAACTCCTTAACAAGCCTGATACATTCTGGCGTAGGAGCAACGGGAGCATAAACTAAAAGGCCACCTGAAAAGAGTTTAACTACAGTCATGCGAATCGGGACAATAGTGTAGAGAATGCCCTGAATTTGATCGAATGTCCAAATAGTGTTTTTAACTATTTCCCTACAAATTGTCCGCCGTCTGCCGTAGGGGTAGAGTGGTACAACAGGCCAAAACCGCCATGACCAATCTTTAGGGTGATCTTGCGGCTGTAAACTAGGTTGGTTTTGTTGTATGTCCATAATTCTTTACGTCTAAAATAAATAATTTTATTTTTAAAATTGAGCAGTTATTTGATAATTTTTCCCAATCTGTTAGCCATAATTAATATGATTGATTATCAGTGAGATGAAAGTTTTTTAAGATCACGCCCTTGAGTTGACTACTATTTTTTTAATTAAACAAATTAATAGTGAAAAAAGCAAAATTGGACTATTACAATTTACGTGAAATTTAAAAATTTTTTAATTAAAAGTTTTTAAATACAAATAATTGTAAATTTAATTACGTAATTATGATTAATTTGTTCTACAAATATTTTAGCAAAATGCTGTGTTTTTATAAAAATAGATAAAATTTAGATGTGTAGCAGATGAGTATTTGATTAATAAATACTGAGAAAAATAACTAATTTTGTAGAGCGTTGGTGCTAAATAAAAACTCCATCTACAGACAGAAAAATTGCTGAATAATTGCGTTCACTGGTTAGAGGAAAATATCCTATTTAGTGCCTAGAATGATGGCTATTAATTGAGTCTGTTTAAAAAGGCAATATTTAGAAGGATCTTCACAAATGCAATTAAAGCCAATTAACCAACAGGTAGTCGCCGTAGTTGGTGCTTCAAGTGGTATAGGGCGGGAAACAGCGCTCCAGTTTGCTGCACGAGGTGCAAAGGTAGTAGTATCTGCTCGTAGCAAGTCTGGGTTAGATTCCTTAGTGGATGAAATACAACGCTCTGGTGGAGAAGCTGTGGCTGTTGTTGCAGATGTAGCAGATTTCCAGCAGGTAAAAGCGATCGCAGATTATACAATCGAGCAATACGGACGACTTGATACTTGGGTTCATGCTGCTGCTACTGGCATTCTCGCGCAATTTGACCAAATCACACCAGAAGAGTTTAAGCGAGTTATTGATGTTAACTTGATGGGGCAAGTATATGGGGCAATGGCGGCGTTACCTCATCTCAAGCGTGAAGGGCGGGGAGCTTTAATTCATATATCCTCAATGGAGGGAGTGCGATCGCTACCTCTACAAAGCGCCTATTGTGCATCAAAACACGGGGTTGAAGGCTTCATAGAATCTCTGCGTGTAGAGCTTGCACATGAGAAGTTTCCGATTAGCGTTACAAGTATCAAACCAGCAGTAGTTAACACACCATACTACAACAAGGTTCGCACTAAGCTAGGCGTTAAGCCGACAGGGATACCGCCTTATTACGAAGCGGGTTTGGTTGCTGATGCGATTCTTTATGTGGCTGAACATCCCACTCGTGACTTTATTGTGGGTGATGTGGGTAGAATCTTGGATGTGTTACAGCGACTCTCACCGGAATTGGTAGATGCGCTGTTGCTATTGGTAGGTTTTCCAGGGCAGCGCACACCAGAACCGAAGTCAGAAGCGGCTCCAGATAATGTTTTTGAGCCGATTGAGGGTTACAACAAAGTTGAGGGAGATTTTGGTCACTTGGTGATACCAAGCATCACTGATTGGTTAGATAAAAATCCACTTTTGAAGTGGGGTGCTGTTACCAGTACGGCATTAGGCGCGTTGGCATTGTTTAATGCGTATATCTCAAATTCCAATCCTGATGGTTTTTAAAATGTAGTTGTAAAAAAGGGGCAGATGCGATCGCAAATCCTTGCGAAGTGCAGAGGCGATGTCTACGAAGGGTTACGCCCACGCCGTTTTTTATTAGATCATTGATCGCAAATGAAAGGTGCTAACCCTAGAACCCTTGTAGAGACGTTGTATACAACGTCTCTACATTCTTTTTTGGATAAGTTTATTAATTTAACTATAAATTCCCAGACTTACCTGCCTCTATAATCAATTTTTATGGAGTTATCAATAACAGGAATTCTATTAATGTCAGAAAATCCCCAGGTAAGTTGTCAAGTTCCTCCTAATTGGAAGGCAAAGATTGAACGTTTAGCGGTCTTGAGGGGAAAAACACCACAAGAAATAATTTATGAAGCGTTAGGACAATATCTAGGTGAAGAGCAAAGTACTAATGAAACTCGTTTTAACACCTTAGAAGTAGAAGTGTCTTCGCTCAATACAAATATAGCTTCGTTAACCTGTACAGTTAAAGATTTACAACAAAGATTGGTTACTGCTGCTTCTATTATTAGCATTCCTGAAACTAAATCAATTACACCCCAACAAAGGCTTCCAAACGTTAACTCACTGTACCAGGAAGATCTTGAAGATGAACCTGATGAAATTCTTTATGAATTTATCGATCCAAAAGATAGATACCCTCAGTAAAATCCTTCCTGTAATTTGTCAACGAGATCAAATAGCTTGGTAACATAGCTAAAATCCCCCTAAAAATATAAGCATTGTTCTATGCCAATCATCACGGTTAGGGAACAGCAGCCAACCGCAACGGGGTTTCAGGCAATTTTAGAGTTTGATGGGACAGAAAACCAGATAGGGGTTGCTGACCCTTTTACACTAGCAGAAGAACAGTGCTTAGAGTGGTATTTTGAAGAATGGCTGATGTTTCCTTTAATTGATAAAGTAAAAGCGGAACAAGCCAGGGAAAGCGTCAACAACTACGGTCAAAGGTTATTCAAGCAAGTTTTTAAAAGTAATATTGATGCTTATGCTGAATATCGGCAGTTCAGAAACAATCTGAGCCTGGTACAGATTGAAATTGCCGGTAAAACCCCAAAGTTTCAGGCTTTGCACTGGGAAGCGATGCAAGATCCAGATTTACCTCGACCTTTGGCGGTTGATTGCGTCATGGTGCAGAAGCAGATCCAACCTGTAGCAGTAAAAGCGAATGTGCAATCATCGCCAGTTATTAATTTATTGGTGGTGACAGCGCGACCAGATGAAGAAAATGATATAGGTTATCGAACAATTCCTCGACCTTTGATTGAAGTGATTCAAAATAGTCAGTTGCTACCCGCTATGCGTTTTAGCCGTAGACGACCTACCCCTGTCTGGATCAAAGAATTAACAGGTAATTTACTTTCAAGTCATACATGGAAAATCAATCTACTCCACAGTTAGAACTAATGGGTTCGCGCCAGTTTACCGACTGGTTAGCAGAACAGCGAGTCAGTCTGGCATTTACCACCTATCAAACAGGGAAACTATTTTTAATTGGCTTGCAACCAGAGGGGCGACTATCCATCTTTGAGCGCACATTCAATCGCTGTATGGGTTTATGGGGCAGTCCTGATCGCCTTTACATGAGTTCGCTATATCAATTGTGGCGGTTTGAAAACATCTTAGAAACAGGACAAATTCATCAGGGGTACGATCGCCTCTACGTCCCCCAAGTTGGTTACACCACAGGCGATATAGATACTCACGATATCGCCGTAGATGATAGTGGTCAAGTAATTTTTATTAGTACCCTATTTAGCTGCATAGCTACCATCAGCGAGAAATACAGCTTTGTTCCCTTGTGGCAACCACCGTTTATTTCCAAACTGGCTGCGGAAGATCGCTGTCATCTTAATGGTATGGCAATGAAACAAGGTCATCCTGCCTACGTTACGGCGGTTAGTCAAACTGACGTTGCTGATGGTTGGCGCGATCGCAGGCAAAATGGAGGCTGTGTTATTGATGTAGAAAGTAAAGAAGTGATAGTTTCTGGACTCTCCATGCCACATTCGCCTCGGTGGTATCGAAACCAGTTGTGGGTACTAAATTCTGGCACTGGTTACTTAGGAACGATTGACATCAACAGTGGTAAGTTTGAACCCGTAACCTTTTGCCCTGGATATCTGCGGGGACTATCATTTCTCAATGATTTTGCCATCGTAGGGTTATCAAGACCGCGACATAATAAAACATTTTCTGGTTTAGCTTTAGATGACAACCTAGCAGCAAAAGATGCAGAGGCGCGTTGCGGGTTGCAAATCATCGATCTGCGAACTGGAGATATAGTTCACTGGTTGCGGATTGAAGGAATTGTCGAAGAACTTTATGATGTGGTAGTGCTACCAGAAGTTCGTCGTCCGATGGCTTTTGGATTCAAGTCTGACGAGATCCGCCGCACGATTACAATTGGTTCTGTTTAAGATTTGCCTTCTGATGCGACACTTTATGAAAAATTTGGCATTCAAAACTTACGCACCGAACGCCTAAAACCTTGTGGGACTTAAATAAGTTGTCTGCAAAAATAAGGCTGTATTCCTCTCTAATCAAGGAATTTACAGGACTTACGCAAATTATGAAAATAAACACCACCTGTAGGGGCAATTTCCCTGTGGTTGCCCCTACAGGTGGTGTCTCTGTGTAAGTCCTGTGAGGTTCAAACCCAGTCACAGCAACAAAGAATCCAAATCGGTCTCAAAACCACTCCCATACTGGGTTTGAGCCTACTTTAAAGCAAATTTTTGCCTAATTCCCGCTAGAGCCGAACTACCCCCCATTGGGCAGGGTTAATTCATTGTGAAGGAAGAAATTTTTTTGATTTCTACTGTATGAGTATTTTATTGAAGTAGAAACAACTGCTATTGAATAGCAGTTGTTTCTACTTCGGTAATCTAGAAATAGTATTAGTA